>DUUM01000120.1 GCA_012841565.1 Candidatus Epulonipiscium sp.
ATTGGAATCGCTGCAACCTCAATATCTTCTATAATTGGAATCTCTGCAACCTCAATATCTTCTATAATTGGAATCGCTGCAACCTCAATATCTTCTATAATTGGAATCGCTATATCTTTGATATCTGGTTTTACAGTGGATGCTCCACATCTCCCGCAAAACCTAGCATTTTCGTTAACTACCTGACTACAATGAGGACACATCCTTGGTGTTTTGTTTACCTTGTTCCCACAAGCACCACAAAAAACAATACCATCTTTACCCTTAAATCCACATTTCACACATTTTATCACAAAAACCCTCCTTAATTTCACAGTTGTATTAGAAGCTGCTACCATTAAAAGGTTTGATAAAAGTGCTAATACATTATTATTAAAGTCATTATACCGTTAAATATGGCGAATAAGCAAGCTATTTGTGGAACTCCTTAATACCCCCTTATTCCTGTCACCCAGCCCACAACCACTAGCACTTGGTTCAAAGGTTGTACCGAAGGCTGCATCTTTTGCACCACTTGTTCCTTTAATTTTATGTACTTCAAAAGTAGGAATATTTTCAGTATTAATATTAGCTATATATACCTCTCCATCTGTTGTGGTTATAGCCGTACGCCAAGATATATCACTTCTTACTGTAGCGACACCATCCATAACTTTAATCAATTTATCCTCTACTTTCCAGAGAGTGTGATCTTCTTTTAAAATAAGGCCATCAACCATTAACCTTGGATGTTGTGATTTAAACTAGCCTATAGCAAAATCCCTTACAGATCTTTTGATCTGTAAGAGACCTATGTTCGTTCTTTTATACTTCTTGTTTCACCTTGGCAAAATATAATCCCACTAATAAAAATACTACGCCAAACATGACTTGTATTAAAATATCATATCTCATATCCATCAAGGAATTCATATTTCCCTCATTTATTCTTACAAAATAATAGGTTGGGAAAAACTTAGCGATAGTTAAGGCCTTTTCACTTAAAAATTCTTGTGGGACAAAAATCCCCGAAATAAACGAAGTACCTAACGAAACGACTGTACTTATTCCAGTGATCACAAATCTATTTCTAGTCAAATTATTGATTAAAAATGTAAGACATAGAATGGTAAAGGAAAATACGATTATATTGATGACATATTTACTAAAGTTTACCTCCCCTATATACTTACCTTTTAATAAGAGACTCCCCAATATAAATATAGATGTAATCACAACGCCTACACTAATTTGTCCTAAATAAATCTCCTTATTAAATTTAATGAACCTTTTAGATGATATTTTTATTCTATTTTCAATTTTTTCATCCTTAAATTCTGTCATAACCAAACTAATGACTGTAAGATACATGGCAATAATAATATAACTCGTAAAATTATAATAGTTTTTAAACCAATTATTTGCACCTATGTTTTTGATTTTCCCTTGATCTCCCACGATTTCCACATTTACTTTTTGATTCAATGCCTCTTTCAAATCTTCTAAATGGAACTTCCCATCTTTATATGTCGAATTTGCAAATACAAGATATTTTTCCACTTGCTGTTCTAAATAAGAAGCACCAATTTCCCTATCATCTTTGTATATCCCTACTATTTTTTCTTTCCTCACTACTTTCTCATCAAATCCTCCTGGTATAATTATGACCCCATCGATTGCCCCCAAAAAAATTTGATCCCTTATATATTCATCGTCTTCTCTTATATCCACCATATTATTTTTCTGGGCTAAATAATCAGTCAAGCCCCGAGATAATTCACTATTCATGTTATCTATAACGCCTATGGTTAGTCTTGTTTCTGTAAATTTTATTTTTTTAGTGTCTGTACTTGTTCCATTTATAATTGCTAATAGAAGGAATATGGAAGTATATCCTAGTATAATCGACTTTTGTTTCAAGGCTATTTTTATAAAATATTTATATACTATCATAGTTTCTCCTCCTTAAAAACATGTACGAACCAAGCATTAGAATGACACTATAAGCAATTAATACAAAAATACCAATCCCCATATCCTTGGTGTTTCCTAAAAGATTTATTTTGTATAAGTTATTTGTTATGATGGCTATTGGATTCATCTTCCCGAGCAAAGGTATTTTTTCATCTAAAATAACCTTTACATCAGGAGACATCATTCCGGATAAAAATGATAAGGATAAGGTTACAACGATGGAAATCATGGTTTTAATTCCGCTGCTTTGCTTATTAGAAACGCCGATAAATACGCCTAATGCCACGCCAAATAAATTACCTAATATAATAAATATTAAGCTGCGGCCCATCTCTATAAACAAACTCATATGAAGCACATATTTAATAAATAAAAGTAACAGCCCATTTGCTATTAAATTTAAAACCAAAGCCACTATAACGCCTGCAAATAAAAAACTTCTTTTCTTTAAAGGCGTCATATTAAGCCTGGCACCTATATTGGTTAGATTGGCTTGTGTTAATGAAGCTGTCTCAATTCCCACAAATACTCCGTAGGTAGACACCATTGCTATTAAAGAATAAAATATAATCATTATTCCATTTGCCTTTTGATTCTTTTCTACTGTATAGTCTGCCGTAAAGTCATAATCTTCCATGGGCCTATTAAGGGTTTTTATCTGTTTTATTTGTTCTACTATTTCTTTTATGATTGTTTGATTTATTCCAGGTTCATTGACTAATATGTTTAATTCATTATCTACAAAGCCATAGATCTCATGATTTATTAATTTTTCATTGGCCTCTTCCTTAGAGACTTCCTTAACATTTAGCATCTTTGTCTCTTCTAGGATATATATAATAGGATTTCCCTTTTCTATACCGACATCAATGTTTGTAAATTCTATATTTGCAATTCCACTAAATGCTATATGAAAGAAGGTCACCAGCACAATTGGATATATTAAACTCCAAAACAAAAGCCCAAAATCTCTGCAAATATTCTTCCCCTGATAGATACAATTTCTAAAGAGTGTTTTCATATCAATCCCTTAGCTCCTTTCCTGTCAACTCTAAAAACACATCATTGAG
>DUUM01000121.1 GCA_012841565.1 Candidatus Epulonipiscium sp.
CGATAGTATAACTACATTTTTTTCATGTATAACTCTCCAATATCTATGCAGAATGGGCAGGCCCATATATTCTTACATAAAAGAAGGACATGAAAGCTTTCACTCTCACATCCTTAATTCTATGTTATCTTTCCTCGTACAATTTAACTTTTTTTCGATGCAACAGGGCTATTTATTCTACTTTTTTATACTGAAATATTAAATCTTGATTTCATAAGATCCTCATTTGTTAGATTATACAAAGCACCATCCTTGTATCCAATGCTTAGGTTCAAATCTGGAATACTGAAGAAATCCTTGGCAAGCAACTTTTCAAGTTGCTCTGCAAAATAATTATAGGCATCCCCTTTGTATTCTGTAGGAATTGCAGTTGATTCCTTCAGTGCCTCCCTATATACATCAAGTACATTCTCGCCTTTTTCATTGACCATTCCTGATTCTGTTTGCTTGTAATCCCTCAAATCTTGGCCTGTCACATTTTTAAAGCTACTTAAAGCACGATACTTTAGTTTCACGTCATCTGATATGGATCCAGAACTGCTATTCATGATATGGTAAAACAATTCTTTTGAATTGCTATCTGCATTTAGTATTTCTTCAATTTTATTTGTAAGTTCTACATCATCCACTCCAAAAACCTTCAATATATTGTTGAATGGATCTATTGTAAATGTCATATTATATTGTCCTAGTAGGTTGCTAAGCCCTTTTTTTGAAAAGATATTTCTAAACTGAGTGTTGACCATATGTTTGTTATACAACTGCTTTTCACTATCAGAGGGGGCTTTGACCCCTTCTGTCAAATGTGGATCCAGTGGGTGACCTCCTCCGTTTAAACATCCATATAATGTCATATCATGCTCATTCCAATACATAGCCTGAACTTCACTGTAGCTATACTGCTTATAATCACCACTTAAATGATACTTTTGACTTAGGGCAGTATATACTTCCTGTTCCGTCTTATATTTGGCCCTGTTACTAACCCCAAGCGAATAATAAACTTCCTCCAGCTTTGTATACGCCTTAAACTGATCACTATCTTGATTATAATTTTTACTTTTTATCTTATCTTCTGTACTAGTATACCTTTCCTTCCAAGCTGGCAATTCTGGCTTATCTGATGTATATCTTCCCTTCACATTATAGTGATTGTAGTAGGCAGACTCTATTCTCATATTATTTCCTCCAAACTGCTACTTAATAAAGATTTGATAATTGGTCTGATTCATATCATACTGCCAGCTAAGCGCTAATTTTACGCTACTCATCGTAGATTTAGCAATTGACTTCGCATTATATTTAAAGTTCCAAACCTGCTTTGCTGAAAAATCATCATCCACATCAATATGGTACATTCCACTTGTGGCACTTGATGCTCTGGATGTATACCAAGTGGGTGTACTAGACGGGTTAATCATATGATGAACATTTCCTTGGTTTGGTGATTGTGCACCAGATGTATTAACACTAGTGACAATGGCACCACCAGGTATGCTAACATTATTGGTCAGATTTAAAGCAATTACAGTAGAATCAACACCATTAAGGTTCATAGAAGTATTTCCTGGATTTGATGCTTTTCTAGAAAAGGAAAATGTACCACTTCCAGTTCTAATTCTATTGCCCGCTGACAGACTAAAATACATGCTCTCTTCAAATACTTCTCCTCTATCCACTACAACATAATATGATTTGGTTGTAGACGAATCATTATTTATATCAACATATAATGCTGGGGTTACAATTGTAGGATAAATTAGATCTCTTGGATTTATAGATTCTCTACTGTGATCTATACCTGCTGAATTTTTTATCTGAACTGACATCCCCACGTAATCTTCATCCGAGGAAGTACGGACATAAATGCGTTCTCCTGCCGCAACTGTCACTTTGAACCATGACTGACTCTCGTCTTTATCCAGTACTGCTGTCCCTTGAGAATTCATCGAACCCCAAGATCCACAATTATAGGCTGTTTCCATTGTATTATTACCACTGATAGCGGAAGTTGCATACACAGTGCTTGAATTAAATCCCATTCCTACGGTTAAAACTAATACAAACGTTAATATGTATTCTATTACTTTTTTAAATTTACTCATTTTTATTCCTCCCTGGTCTTTTCGAAAAGTTTTATTATTCCAGTTGTTTTAATGACTTAATTATAGCATTTTTTTATTTTTGTACGTGAAATTGTTGTGAACTATGTATATTAATGTAGTGAACTAAGGTTTTATTAAAAATAGTTCTAGTAAAGTTTGTAGCTTATATTCATCATTTCATCTAATTCTTCGGAAGCGTCAAAGAATTGAGCACTTTCGGCTCTGCAACTGTTTTGTAGTTGTGTGAATATTCTAGCCTAATTCTATCTCTATTTCGTTCTATTTTCAACCCGTAATCTAAAAAAGGGTATAGCTACCCCTTTCCCCACAAAACAGCCATTATTAAATTATGTATTTTCTTAGCAGGTATCAATCACTAATTTCTCTTTGTAAATGTACATCTCTTTTTCTACTAGCCTTATTAATTCTTTCTCCAGCATTTCTTTAACTGTTTTACCCGTTAATCGTCTATGCACAAATAGCTGTATAATTTTATATAATGTCTGTAATGGTATATCAAAATCTGTTGTGAGCTTCGGGTGACTTCCTACTATGGACATAAATACCGCATTATGTGCAGCATGCACCTTTTCATTTTTCAATGTTGTTCTGCAACATTCATGGCAGCTTTTTATATTACTTCCAAATAACTTTGTGCCATCTATTGCGGCAACTGTACATCCATCTAGGTAATTTTATTCTCCTTGATAGAATCCCTTTAAAATGTTTGCTTTTTATTCTGTATTTTAATTCATTCAAACTCTGTATCCCTACAAGAAATCCTAGCAATACTGGGAGATTGCTGTTAACGACTAAGATTGGGATATCTCTTTTACTAATTGTTCACCACCTCAAATGAAAGGTGGTGATATATATGAAAAGCAAAATTCTAAATACTTTATTTGTTGGTGTTGATGTAAGTTCTACAGAAAACGTACTATGTGCTCTTGATTTTAGTGGCAATAAACTTCTCCAAATAAAGGCTTTGAATAATCAACCTGGTGCCGAATCTATCTTAGATCATATCCTGGCTTGCTTGGATTCTAATAGCCTAAAATATGCTGTTGTCGCCCTAGAATCTACTTCGTTGTACAGTACTCATATTGCAAGTTTTTTATCTTCCAATGAGCTTTTACTAGCTTATGAGCCACTTGTTTATTGTCTTAATCCAAAAAGTGTGCAAACTACAGAAAATCTTTTGTCGATATGGATAAGACAGATCCTCTTGATGCCTATATCATAGCTGACTTCGCTAGATGTGGCCGTATTACCTCTCAGCCATGGCGTGGTGCTCAGTTTTTAGCCCTTCAGCGACTTACGCGTCATAGGCTTCATCTGATTGAGTGTGTAACAAGAGAAAAGACTTATATGGTCTCTAATATCTATCTTAAATTTAGTGAGTTAGCAGTAGGTGATAAACAAGAAAGACCATTTTCTACCACTTATGGCGTAACGTCTGCCGCTGTTTTAACAGACTTTCTCTCTCTAGATGATATCACTTATTCTTCTACCCAAGAATTAGTTGCATTTGTCAGTGAGAAAGGATAGAATCGTTTTTCAGATCCTGTTAAAACAGCTACGCTTTTACAAAAGGCAGCAAGAGATTCTTACAAGTTAGATAAAGTCCTCTATGAGCCTTTAAACATCTCTATCGCATCATCTTTTAACGTTATTAGCGCCTTAGAGCGTGAAGTCAAAGTAATCGATAAAGGCCATTGCAAAAACGGTTAAAGGCCTAAATACCACTGAATATCAATCTCTTACTTCAATCCCAGGCATTGGCCCAGTACTAGCCAGTGGCATCTTATCCGAGATAGGAACCATTACTTCCTTTGATTCTCATGATGCTTTAGCAAAGTATGCTGGCCTTACTTGGAGAGTTAAACAGTCTGGTAATTTCAAGTCTGAACAAACTAGGATGACAAAGACTGGTAACAAATATCTTAGATATTATTTAATTGAAGCTGCCAATAGTGTTAAAAATCATGTTCCGGAATACCAACAGTACTATTATAAAAAGTTTAGCGAAGTAACCAAACACGGTCACAAAAGATCTCTCGCACTTACATCTCGTAAATTGGTACGCCTGAATTTTGGTTTGCTGACTAAAAATCAAATCTACTCCAAAGATAAGGTTGGGGAGAATCAATAAAATAGATCCAATTTTAAGCCTGTTTTTTTTAACAGAAAACATAGGCTTTGTTAAGGTTTGTCTTTTTTAGTCAATTGTTTTTGTTTAATCTCTTCTACTTAAAATTTAGCTCTTGACATACTACCAGATTACTATTCTATGCTTGATATAGAATAGCTTAGCCCTTTGTCTATTTTCTAACAAGAAATGTTCTAGTCAAGCATAATTGTAACACCTATGTATAAAATTTATGAAACTCTAGCGGTAGCAGGTGTTTTGCCATTATTATAGGTATGTGGGCGTACATGATTGTAC
>DUUM01000122.1 GCA_012841565.1 Candidatus Epulonipiscium sp.
AGTTACTTACGGAAAGAAAAAAACAACTGGCTCAGGAAAGCCAAAAGAATAAGGAGGAATAACATGTTTTTTTCTTTTTCCTCATTACTATCTGTTATTGTTTTATCTAGTTTGCTTATTGTTATTATTTCGCTCTATCTACGAGATATAGAGCGAATGATTCACATTGGTATAGGAAGCCTCTTTATTTTTATTGGTATTATTACGGTTCGGCTTATTTTTCCTTTTGAATTTACCTTCTCTAATTCTTTTGCCAGCAGACGTATCATGCCAACTATTTTGAGTACTTTAAATACTCCAATTATAAATGCCTTTAATAGAGGTTTTACACTACTTAATCTTTTACTCTTTATATGGGGGGTAGGGATAGTAATTACGACTGTTATCACAATAAAAACTCACTTACACTTTAGGCAAGTTATTAAGCAACTACCTGCATTATGTGATTCAAAAATCAATGAAATGCTACATACAATTACGCAAGATTACAAGAAACTAGTGTCATTCCAAATCATTTCTTCAAGCTTAATTTCGACACCTGTTCTTTATGGTTTTTATAACCCTAAAATAATCCTTCCTGCAATGGATTTAACAGATGAAGAATGGCACTTTATACTAAAACATGAGGTCATTCATTTTTATAATCGAGATTTGCAGATTAAAATGTTTATACAACTGCTACGAATTATCTACTGGTGGAATCCCTTTGTCCATCTTCTTAATCATCAAGTCGATAAAATACTTGAAATTAGGACTGATTTAGAAGTTACTAAAAATATGACCGAAGATAAGAAGATAAGTTATTTAGATTGCCTACTGAAGGTTGCTAAAAACTTGTCATCACAGGGAGATCCGTACTACTTAGTGGCCTTTGATAATGGAATGTCCTCTCTACTTTCTCAAAGATTTCACTTAATACTCAAAGCGTATAACCCCTCAAACAGTAGCTCTTTAAAAACCATTTTAATGGCTATCCCATTAATTCTATTATTATATTTCTCATTTATCACTGTTTTTGAGCCCTACTCAATTTCTCCTGAGGACGCGTCCTATACGATAGAATTAACAACAACTAACTCATATTTAGTGGAGAATCAAGGTGGTGGATATGACCTGTATTTTAATGACGATTTTTTTGGCAACGTAACTTCAATAAAAGATTCTTATTCAAACTTAACTATCTATAAAAATATAGAGGAGGCCCCAAAAAAATGAAATCTATAATATCTAAAATATCTTTACTAACTATCTCTTTATGTATCAGTATGAATGTGTTTACCCTTAAAACATATGCTGCTGATATAAGCCAGAATTCAAATCATGCTGGTAATGTATTTAAGGCTCTAGAAAGTTCACAAAATAACCAAACCATAGTTCCTTATGCGCATATTATTGATTGGCGGTATAAATCACAAGGTGGTAAGGTTTACCGTAGGCTATATAATTATTCACGCGAACAATGGATTGGCGAATGGGAACTTTGTTAATTACTGATAGTGTTATTAAAATACGATGATCTTGTTTTTTTCTAAGTCATCGTATTTTTTTGAAAATTAGATTCCAAACTCCCCCCTGGTCTAAATACTATTCAATTACACACTCAACCTCTGTCCCGTCTAGGAAACTGACAACCACTTTCTCATCCCCCAGTACTGTCATTTTCTCAACCATTCTAAAATACAAATCCACATCAAACTCTTCTATTCCTTCACCTTTTCCAACAATCTCAATAAACTCTCCAACCTTATATCTTTTTAACTCATCCCCTTCTTCAGCCTTCCATATATCTATAAAGTGCTCTCTATTCTCCACAAGGGCATTGAAGCTGCTTACAAAAGCCTTAAACAAGACTTCTTCGTCCACATGTTTATTCCCACACCTAACTTCGCCCTTCTTCTCATACTTCCGGTTACACTGCCAGACCCTTCTTTTCAAATCCTCATTCGTAGAGTTCCAAGTCTTTCTTCCAAAGGAACTACCACACTCACCGCAAATAACTCGTCCTGTAAAGGGGTTGTCTTGGACCTTTACAAAATCCAGCTGCTTCACCCCATGCCTTTCCATGTAGCCATTCCTTCGGTCCATTTCAAGCTGGACTGCTTCCCACATATCTTTCTCTATTATGGCAGGATGGCTTTCCTCAACATAGTACATTGGAACTTCCCCTTTATTGATGGCTCTTTCCTTTGTAAGAAAATTCACTGTATAGGTCTTTTGAAGAATGGCATCACCTTTGTATTTCTCATTGCTAAGCATACTTTTTATGGTAGTTCCGTACCATTTAGTCTTGCCATTCCAGTTTAGTATCCCATCATCCCCGAGTTCTTTTGCTATTCGGTTAGGCCCTTTACCTGCCAGGTAATCTGTGTAGATTCTTTTTACAGTATCCGCTTGCTTTTTATTAATAACAAGATTACCTTCCTCGTCTTTGGTATAGCCTAAAAATTGCTTATGGTTGACCTGAACCTTTCCTTGCTCAAACCTTCTTCTAATCCCCCAGGTGCAGTTCTCACTGATTGACCTGCTTTCATCTTGGGCCAGTGAACTTAGAATGGTTAAGAGCACTTCTCCTTTTGCATCTAATGTATCAATATTTTCTTTCTCAAATATAATCCCTACCCCAAGATCTTTAAGTTGTCTCACATAGTTTAAGCAGTCTAGGGTGTTCCTGGCAAACCTGGATATAGATTTTGTGATGATCACGTCTATCTTTCCTGCTTTGCAGTCCGTTATCATTTTATTAAACTGTTCTCTCTTTTTAGTATTGGTAG
>DUUM01000123.1 GCA_012841565.1 Candidatus Epulonipiscium sp.
AAATTAAGGTAGGAGGAAAAACAATGAAAAAAAGAATAATTGCATCAACCTTAGCACTAACTCTATGCTTATCCCTACTGCCTTATAAGGTGTTTGCAGATTTACAAAACCCAGTAAAAGGGATTTCGGAAAATTCTATTGTGGGACATACTATAGATCGAGGGAAAACAAGACCAAATGTAAAGCTTATGTTTCAAGAGCCAGAAGCATCAGGGATTCCAGATGGAAGACCCAATGTAAAAGATGGTAAAGACACCCATGGACTTGACAAGTTTTTTTATCAAATTGATATTAAAGAGCACCCTACTGGAAAAGGTTTTAAATCCCCAGCAGGTGGCCCCAAAAAGTTAGAGGATATGATAGGCCAGGGTACAGCTATTGGTAATGGGATACCACTACAAGGGCTAGACAATGGTAGGCTTTATAAAATGACAGTTATACCATATCATGAGCATACTGTAGATTATGGTATTGAAGAAGGTGAAAAAGAGGAATGGGCTCCGCGAACAGGGATTGCCCATCCATTTAAATATGTCCTTACTGACTTTGATACACAAATAGAAGGTAAGGGTGGAAGTTTAGAAGTAACCTGGGAAGATTCAGGATATCCAGACATGGAGTATGAAATAGGGTATATCCAAGGAAACTATGAAGGGGAACCATTAAGCCGAATAAACGATAATACGGTAGGTAATAAAGTTAACTATATAAGCTGGATAGATATTAATAAAGATCCACAAAAATATCCGGATCCACAAACAGGAAGAACTAGATTTAGATATACAATTGAAGATAATATTGCTACAGGGCAAATGTATTCTGCTTTCGTTGTTTCAACTACCGATAGAATTGATAATCAACTTATTTTAAAGAATGAAGAGACACCCAAAATTGTAACAGCTACGACAGAGATAGGTCTTAGTGTTTATAATGCAGGTAAAGATAAGATTAGATTAGAATGGGACTCTCAGTTTATCCACATAACAGATGGATCATATGAGTTAGAAAAGACAGAAATAAAAGAATTTAGTATGGGGCAAGAAAGTGGTAGGGTTGTTGCAACTTTGTATGGGAAGCAGGGTGCAGATATAGGATACTATGAATATAGAGAGCCTAAAACAAGTACCTATTATCAATTAGTATTTGTTTATACACTTAAAAATGGGGATCAACTTATACCAGAACCTAAAACCGCAAAAGTACTATACGTTCCGGGGGAGCTACGCACTAAACCAGCTACACCAGAAATCCCAAAACCTATAGGCCCTAATACAAAAGTAACAGCAGATAACAAGCGGGAATTCCTACTTTCGGGTGATGTGCTACCAGATGTTCCCCTTATTGATCTTTGGAAAAATGGTCATACGTTTCATGTTAATGAGGTGGTACCACCAACCCTTAATTTTGTGTGGTCAGCTTATAAACAAGATCTATCATTACTATATGATATCGTCATTACAGATGATATTGCCCTTGCTAATTCAGATGCAGAGCCTATTGTAAAAGATCTCTCATTTAGTGGTGGGCAAAATAAAGAAAATATTTTATATAATAAGGATAAAGAGGAAGTAGTTGGTTTTAAACATACTCTAAGAGAATACTATAATTCAGAGATGAGAAAACTCCCCCTTGTTCCAAACAAAGTATACTATGTTAAAATAGTTGCTAGAAAGAAATATGGTGATGAGTTAGAATCCTCCTTGCCAGCTATTGTAACCATTATGTTTGATTCGGATGGGGAAATTTTTGCACCACCAACTATTAGTAAGCCACCACTAAAAATAGATCCTGAGGGTATATCATCAAAATCTATTACAATAGGATGGCTAGAAACCTGGTATGAAATAATGGCAAGAGACCTTGAACAGTACTCAGAAAAAGAAGAAAAAGAAAAAGTAAAAGCCAAGGAGTGGAATTCCAAGGTTTATACAGGTGCCAGTATAACTACAGGACCAGCTATTTCTTTCGTATATAAAGAAGGGCTAACAGAGCATATCCTAAAACGTGATCAAAACGTTGGGTTTGTTAAAAGTATTGTAAATAAAGTACAGGACTACGCAGATAACTATATAGATAGGGTTGTAAACCTTGGTAAAAATGTTCAATATGAATACAAATTTATACCTTATGAAGAAATATTAAAAGGTTTGGAAATCCATAATACTACATCCACCAAAATAAAGGATGTAGAAGAATATATTGAAATGTTAATGCGGGATGAAACAGATCCAGATCAAAATTATGGGTGGAAAAAAATCATACCTAAAACAGCTGAAGACGATGAATATACACAGTGGAAGCAACATACACAAGGTAGCCTAAAACCAAACACCAGTTATGTGTTTTTTATAAAACCATATACCAACGATTACGATGGTACAAAACTCCAGGCAGCATTACCAACCTGGATTGTGGGAACCACCCTTCCAGATGGTGAGATGCCAGAAGGAAAGCC
>DUUM01000012.1 GCA_012841565.1 Candidatus Epulonipiscium sp.
CACTAAAAATTATATATGATTTATAAAGAGAGCTATCATCTATTTCTATAGCCCTTTTTAGTGCATTGATATGGCCATTGTTTTGCCATATGGGATTAAAAAATCGGTTCTTCTGCTTGTTTTGTAGGCGGTCAGACCCCAGACAACCCTGAAACTATTCTGATAAATTATTTAAAAGACCCATAGAAGTATCCTCCCGTCTTTAATGCTACAGGGGCCTTACTGAGTATCTTGCTTCAATCTTGCTAGGTAATGCCATTTAAAGTCCCTCTTGTGATTTGTTTACATATTTATATATAACATACTATAAAATGACTGATTTTTCAATCAATGCCTGCCTCAATCTACTTTCCTCGCCACTCTCGTTTGTCCCTAGTCTTAAAATCGGGATACCATACTTCCTCAAAATCTCATCTTTCATTTTATCTCGTTTAAGCTGTTTGGGGTTATTGGCATGATAAACATAGCCATCTACTTCAACAACTAATACTGGCATTTTATCAACCTTATTAAAAATCACAAAGTCTGTATGTGTAAGTACATTCATGGCATACTGGTGTTCGTCATTATTTAATTTGCTTGTATCTTTTATAAGCATTCTAAGAGGCTGGTGCATGACCTTACCAAGGTGTTGAAACTCAGGAGAACATAGTACTTTTTCTATTATCTTATTCATTAAGTTTTCCGAGTGGTACTTAGAAACCATCTTACTACTTTTTATAAACTCTAATAGTTCTTTAGAATAGGCACTATAAAGCAAATCAAATACCGAGTATATTTGGCTCTCAATAACTTCAAAGTTATTGTACTGTATATAGCTTACTAGATCACCAATATTGGTACCGGTCCACTTATGACTACCTTCTGAAACCACAAGGATTAACTGATCTATGGCCCTTGAGACGGCAACATTAATAAGATTGGGATTATCAACAAAATCATTGGCTTGTACTTCATTTGCAACGGTTGTAAGAATAATAACATCTTTTTCTCGCCCTTGGTATTTATGAACTGTATCAGCTTCTATATTACGCGAACCGATAGCTTTTTGCAGGGCATCCGTTTGCAGACGATAAGGCGAAATAATACCTACAGACTGGATTTTATCATCAATCTTTTGCTGAGGAAGTATTTCTTGAAAGATAACATCAATTTGCCTTTGGTTAAAATTCCCTCTTGCATGATTACCTTTAACTGTTTTATACAGCAATAATGGGCGATCATTCTCCTCTTCATTTGTTAATATAATAAGCTGATTGTTATAAAATTTTTGATTGCAAAATCCTATGATTTTAGGATGGCACCTGTAGTGCTCCCTAAGTAGAGTCTTAGGAATATCCTGGTATAAGCTTACGACAGAAGATAATAAACTGTGATCCGCATAACTATATGCACTATCTAATTTATATGAGTCATATATTTGTTTTGTAATCTGAGCAGTTTCAGCTGGTACAACATTAGGCAGCTGCTTTAAATCTCCTACTACTACAGCATTTTTAGCACATGATAAAGCTAATGCACCTGTTACTATATCAACCTGGGAAGCTTCATCAATAATTACATAATCAA
>DUUM01000124.1 GCA_012841565.1 Candidatus Epulonipiscium sp.
ACTTCATCTTTATTTATTTTTTGAAATGACATTTTATCTCTCCTATTCTGAAATATCTTCCTAATATTTAATTTGACTTTACTTAATTATACACTTTAAAGATAAAAAATAAAGGTATAAACCACTAATCGCAATATATTATTTGAATATAAAGGTATAAAAGTATATAATTAAGTCAATATGTAAAATATACACATATTAATTATAAAGGATGGTGCTATGAATGAATACACGTAAAATAGGAAAATCTGATTTAGACGCAGCCGTTTTATCACTGGGCACGTGGGCTATAGGCGGGGGTTCTTGGTGGGGCGAAAATGATGACCAAGAGTCTATTCGTGCTATACACCAGGCGCTAGATTTAGGGGCTAACTGGATTGATACAGCTCCTGTATATGGTTTTAGCCATAGCGAAGAAGTTGTGGGGAAGGCAATAAGAGACAAAAGAAATGATGTTATTATTTCTACAAAATGTGGGTTGCAGTGGTATAACCAAAAAGGCTCAGAGCATTTTTCAAGGGATGGGCATACGGTTTATAAAGATTTATCACCAGCAGGTATCCGAAGAGATTTAGAATATAGTCTTAAGCGTTTAGGGACAGATTATATAGATGTTTACTACACCCACTGGCAAAGTACGCCTCCTGCTTTTACACCTATTGAAGAAACCATGAACGAACTCCTAAAAATGAAAAAAGAAGGCAAAATACGTGCTATTGGCGCTTCTAATGTTTCACTTGAAAACTTAAAAGAATATACCCAGTATGGCCAGCTTGATGTTATACAAGAAAAATATAGTATGCTAGACAGAAGAATCGAAACCGAATTACTTCCTTTTTGTGAGGCTAATAATATAACACTCCAAACCTATTCTCCTATTGAGCAGGGACTTTTAACAGGGAAAATCGCCTCTGATTACGAAATTAAGCCAGGCTCAGTAAGAGATAACAAAAAATTATGGTTGCCTAAGAATATAAACCTGGTTAATGAGATGCTTAATAGTTGGACAGATTTAGCTAAGAAATATAACTGCACTTTAGGGAATCTCGTTATCAAATGGACGACTATGCAAAGTCATCATATCAACGTCCTTATTGGGGCCAGAAAATCCCAACATGTCGAGGAAAACTTGCAGGCTTTTAGTCTTAATTTAGACCCAACTGAGATTGAAAGAATGACCCAAGATGTTAATAATCTAATTGAAAAATTGCAAACTCTATAGAATACCTTGTACAATTATCATATATAAAACAGTTCCTCCGCCTATACTGATTAGCGTATTTTTCTTCCACTTATGCAATAATGCGATAGCTAAAATTGAAATTGTTTCTGGTAAACCAAAAGGTGTGTCCTTAAAAGACACATCTTTTAAACAATAAATAACGAGCATTCCTATAGCCGAGTAGGGTAGTACCTTCCCTAAATAAATTATAAACTTAGGTGTTTCCTTATTATCTGGAAAAAGTATAAAAGGAATTACCCGTGTTAAAAATGTCGTAACTGCTATGGCTAGTATAATAATAAGTGACTGGGTTGGTGTTAGCATCATTGACTCTCTCCTTGTTCTATTGGTTTCTTAAATACTGTTAAAGCTAATGCTATAACCACCATAGATGGCAATATAAAATGCTTAGATCCAAAAATAATTAGGCACACTAATGATACAAAGACACCGATTAAAGCCGGTATATGATTTTTATTTTTGTCCCACTGGTCAAGAAAAATAACTACAAATAATGCGGTCATAACAAACTCTATCCCCTTTGTATTAAAGTTTATAATAGAACCTAATACGCCCCCTATTACACTACCTAGTATCCAGTAGCCTTGATTCAGTATGGCTATAAAAAAATAAAACCAATTTTTATCCACCCCCTCTGGGGCATCGACACCACATAATAAAGAAAATGTTTCATCCGTTAGTGAAAAAATCATATAAGGCTTCTTCTTTCCCATATCTTTAAATTTATCTAGCATTGATAAGCCGTAAAACAAATGCCTAGCATTAATCATAAGGGTCATAAAAATAACACTTACAATATTAAAACTACTGGTTAAGAGGTTAATAGCCACAAACTGCATGGAACCGGCAAAAATGGTGGTACTCATTAGTAATATCCAACCTATATTGTATCCACTACTGGTTGAAAGAATCCCAAAGGCCATTCCAATAAATAAATACCCTGCTAAAACCGGAATCGTTAAGGGAAACGCTACTTTAAATGCTTTTGTCTTCATGAAATTCTCCTTATTTGCTATTTTTAGATATTATAACCCACACTGATAAACACGTCAATTTTAAGACCCTACAATTTAGATTACAATTAATCTGTGTTTTTATTGATAATATCCAAGTTTTAAGATATAATCAATGTTTGTCGGATATTAATATAATATATTATAACTATAAGTATAAAGGTTTGTACGAAAGGATGAAATTCATGAAGTTAGGCATTGTAGGTTTACCTAATGTAGGCAAAAGTACATTATTCAACTCCTTAACACAGGCAGGGGCAGAAGCTGCAAACTATCCATTTTGCACCATTGACCCTAATGTCGGGATCGTAACTGTTCCTGATGCGCGTCTTGCTGTTTTAAGAGATATTTATGATTCAAAGAAGATCCTTCCCGCTGTTATTGAGTTTGTTGATATTGCTGGACTAGTTAAAGGGGCAAGTAAAGGCGAGGGCCTTGGAAATAAGTTTTTGTCACACATTAGAGAAGTCGACGCTATTGTACATGTTGTTCGTTGTTTTGAGGATGATAATGTTACCCACGTTGAAAACACGATTGACTCATTAAGAGATATTGAAACCATAACCTTAGAACTCATCTTTTCAGATATGGACATCATTGAAAGACGTATTGCAAGAAGTAAAAAATCTATCAAAAGTGATAAATCCCTTGCTGCTGAAGTGGTATGGCTAGAAAAACTATATGCAGAACTTGAAAATGGTAAAACGGCTCGTTTAACGCCTACTGATTCTGTTGAAGAAGCGGAGTTTATTGAATCCCTCGGCCTTCTGACTGCTAAACCAATACTTTATGCAGCCAACGTTACTGAAGAAGATTTAAATCCTGCTAGTACTAACCCACATGTTCAAAAAGTTAGGGAACTTGCTGCCCAAGAAGGTTCTGAAGCATTTGTAATTTGTGCCCAAATTGAACAGGAAATTTCAGAACTAGACGAAGATGAAAAATTAGAGTTTCTGAGTGATCTCGGCATAACAGATACAGGTCTTGATCGTTTAATAGCTGCAAGTTATAGGCTACTGGGTCTCATTAGCTACTTAACTGCCGGTCCTATGGAAGTGCGCGCTTGGACAATTGAACGCGGCACTAAGGCACCTGGGGCTGCTGGCAAGATTCATTCAGATTTTGAAAAAGGATTTATTAAAGCAGAAGTCGTAAGCTATAATGACCTTATAGAATCAACTTCACATGCTCTAGCTAAAGAAAAAGGGTTAGTTAGGATTGAAGGTAAAGAATATGTTGTTAAAGACGGCGACATTATATTATTCCGTTTTAACGTATAAAAGCATAAAAACCTGACAGATTATAATCTGTCAGGTTTTTATATTGCATTATGTTTACTTATCATTCATTTCATGATACGAATTGTTCATCTTATCTTTTATATAGGCTTCTGTTTCAGCTTCCGCTTTTTCACTTTTTGGTGTCTTAGGGCCCTTATTTCTAAATTCTTCGCTTACTTTAGATATTAGCCCAGGAACCATATCAATTAATTTACTGATACTATCTTGTTTTTTTATATTGATCAACTGGGTTGTTCCGTCTTGTATGACTAACATAGCTGTTGGGGTTATCTTTGCACCTAAACCACCCCCACCTGTATCACTCATTCCCTTAATAGGTTTATCAGCATTTTTGCTTGGCATATTAGATGTAGCCGCTGCTCCTGCCCCTACTCCAAAGCTCACATCTACTAGGGGTACTAATATCGTATTATCAATGTGTATTGGCTCCCCTACTACAGTTTTTGTTGTTAAGAAACCTTCTAATTGTTGTAATAATATTTCTAGGTTATTTTGTAGCTTTTCTCCCATGTTTTTTCCCCTTCCTATTTTCCCTTGCAAATTTTATAAACTGCTTTACTGATTCCATACGTATATATTTGATTAAATCATATATAAACCTTCCTAAAGTAATATCCCCATTAGTTTCTAGTTTACCATAAAAACACTCTTTTTCATAATTTCCAACAATACTCATAAAAGTGTAATATAAGGGATACAATGCGGATACTGCTGCAATAAGCTGCCCTGTATCTGCGGGGTCTTCTTTACCGATTTCTATTTCCATGTGCAAAGTTGATGGGCTGATGCTTTTTAACAACTTCCCCCCCCAACTAATGGTATCGGCTATTAATTCCCTTTTATACCCAAAGGATTGTATTTGAGCAATTGTTTCTTTCAAACTACCTTTTTTTTCTTTGCTTTTTTTAATTTTGGTTTTGGTTTTGGTTCTAGTGGAAGTATCTTCTTGCCCTTCTTTGATACTAATTTTTTTATTTTTTATAGTCTCTTCTTTTTTTTGTTTAGAAATTGTGTCTGTAGTATTATAATCCTTTGATTCTTTTACAATTTTGGATTTTAATTTCTTAGATTTTCTAGGACTAACTACTATCCCAAATAATTTAAACTTTTTTGTTATTTCATTTCCACTATTATATATTATATCCATACCTACTATAGAATATAGCCATTTTACTCTGGTATATATATATATAGCTTCTGACTTTTCCATATATACACTATATTTAATAGGCACAGCAAGTATTATAATGACTACAAGTAATAATAACAGTAGCAAAATCAAAACTGCTATTCCCAGGAACTTTAATGTTGCTATAAGTAAATATAATATTTTCATTTTATATTTTCCCCTACTAACTATTGTTTGTAATAAAATAATCCTTCATATGTTGAATATTAGGATTTGGCACATATACCTCATCAAAAATACGCACTAATAACGCCATGGCGTTTTCTTTGGTTGTTGCTATACCAATAAGGACGCTTTGATTATACCTATCTTTTATTCTGCTACTCTTAATAATTTCTAAAAATGAGTCATTCTTATATATTATACAATATATACCCTCTGTCTTTTTATTTTTTCGTAACTTCCAAATGATCCATTTGTGGTGTGGCACATCCTCATCTATATATAGCTTTTTGGAGATCTTCATTCTAGTCACACTTTCCTTAAATAATATTATTGTATTAAGAAAAGCAAGGTCAACACGATATGGTGCAGCCCTTGCCTTTATGGTGTCAATATTAAAAATGAGCAAATCTTTACGCCGAGTTCTGTATTTGACAGTCATCTATCTTGGCATATAGTTGCCTAATATGCTCCAGCGACCTACCCGGGAATATAGCGAGCAGCTACTTCACATCCCCTATGCGGTCTTGCTCCAAGTGGGGTTTACAGAGCCACCTTAGTCACCTAAGGTGCGGTGAGCTCTTACCTCACCTTTCCATCCTTACCTACATATAGTAGGCGGTTTATTTCTGTTGCACTATCCTTAGAGTCGCCTCTACTGGGTGTTATCCAGCACCCTGCTCTATGGAGCTCGGACGTTCCTCAAGTACGCCCTTTCGAGCTTGTACTTGCGACCATCTGACTTACTCATTTTACAACATTAATTATCTCATAATCCACAAGTTGTGTCAATTATTTATTCAAAACAACTTCCACCGACAAATTCTCTAACAATAGAGTTGACTGGTATATCCACTGTCCCAATACCAAGAAAATATTCTAAAAACTTTAAAATTCTTTTTGCTTCTGAAAAGTAAGGCGAGGATCTTTCAACTTGAAATAATAAAGGTTCTACCAGTTGTTTTAAAGCCGCTAGTTCATATATGAGGGCTGAGTTAAACATAACATCTGCCTCCTCTTGAAATGGAAATATATTCTTCTGCTCCCCACGTTTTACCATTGGCCATAATTCAATTGTTCTTTCAGGACTCATACCTCTATGGGCATAGTCCCTCACCATTCTACGCATAAGTCTTGTATCTGTCGTGGATATACGGTTATGATAATCGATATTTAATTGTGTGAGGCAACTAATATAAACTTTAAACTTATTCTCTCTAGGAACCGAGCTACTCAGTTTTTCATTAAGTCCATGGATGCCTTCTACAATCAAAACATCTTCCGTATCTAATTGTAGCTTATTGCCTTTATATTCTCTTGATCCTGTTTTAAAATTAAATGTAGGAATCTCCACTTCTTTTCCATCTAATAACTCTAACATATGTTTATTAAATAGTTTGATATCAATGGCCTCTATCGCTTCAAAATCAAGCTTACCATCTTCATCAATTGGTGTGAATTCTCGGTTAACAAAATAATCATCAATTGAAAGTGCATGGGGTTTCATGCCACTAACGCGAAGTTGTATAGCTAGTCTTTGGGCAAAAGTAGTTTTTCCTGACGAGGATGGGCCCGCCACTAAAATAACACCTATTTTCTCTTTTTTGCTTGTAATTTGATCTGCTATTTGTGCTATTTTCTTTTCATGTAAAGCTTCTGAAATAAGAATTAAATCTCTCATATTACCTTGTGATATGATATCATTCAAGGCGCCTACCGTGTCGACCTCCATAATACGCGCCCATTGTTCTGACTCCTTAAAAATATTGGAAAGCTTAGGTGCTGGCAAAAATGGGGAGATCATAGAGGGATTATGCTCATCTGGAAATTGTAAAACAAACCCTGTATTATAAGGCGTTACTTCAAATCTTGTTATATATCCTGTACTTGGAACCATATATCCGTAAAAATAACCATGTAATCCATCTAGTTCATAAAGGTTAACTCTAGAGGATCTACGATATTTAAATAAGGTTTTTTTATCCAACATTTCATTCTCATCAAATATTTTTAAAGCGGCATCTAAATTATATGACTTTTTAATAATCGACATATCTGCCGCTACCATTCGTACCATTTCCTCTTTAATCTTCAATAACAATTCACTACCTAATGTTTTCTCATCTGTTGACTCGCAAAAATAGCCACCATTAATATGATGATTAACTCTTATACTAATATGTGGTGCTATATTTTTAGCTGCTGCCACCATTAAAAAAGTTGTACTTCTTTGATAAACTCTTATACCATCCTTTGTATTTAAATCTAAAAACTCTACCCGTGATAAATCTTCATTAATTGTTCTATCTAATTCCTTGTAAACATTATTGACACGCGCTAACACAATAGGTGTTTCGTGTTTGCTTTGAAACTCTTTGGCTAAATCAATCAATTTCATACCTTTTTTTATTTCTTTTGTACTTCCATCCGGAAAAACAACATTAATATATTCGTTATTCATATGTACATCCTCCTCTAAATTATAATAAACGGATCTTCATTGATCTGAGATATTATTATCTCTATGCTGTTGCTGCGTGACAATTCATCTAAATGTCTTTTTATGCTTGGCATCGCTATATTTTCAGAGCCATAATGTCCAACATCAATAATTCCTATCCCTAGCTCCTGTGCTTCTTGAGCTTCATGAAATTTAACATCTCCTGTAATAAAAATATCTGCTTTCCCAATTGCACTTTTTATAAAGCTCATTCCACTGCCTGTACATATTGCGACTTTATTGATATGTCTATCTAAATTCCCTACAACCCTAGCATGAGTTATATCTAACTCTTTCTTTAATTGCTGTGAAAGTTCTTTAATAGTTGTTTTTTTAGTCTCGCCAATTCTTCCAATTCCCATACCATTTTCATCCGGATCTATAACTTCTATATTATACAGTCCTATTTTCTGTGCTAAAATATCATTCGTTCCGCCACAAGCCGTGTCGAAATTAGTATGCATAACATATAGACTAATATTATTTTGAATCAATTTATAGATATTATTACCTTTTGGGTTATCCCTCACAATATTCTTTAATGGTGATAATATCATTGGATGGTGGGTAATAATCATATCCGCATTGATACTGATTGCTTCATCTATAACTTTAGAAGTAGCATCTAGCGCAAGTAAAATTCTAGAGACTTGATGATCCCTAGATCCTATTTGTAATCCGACGTTATCCCACTCTTCTGCTAGATGTTCTGGTGCTAATTTATTTAGTTCAGCTATAACATGTTTTACCTCTATAGACATTCCAATACCCCCTCATACATCTGCCTTTCTTTTCTAATCTCTTCTAAACGTTTTTTTGAATTGATTGTTTTGATCTTAGAAATATTACCTTCTAAAATGTTAAGATTATTTAGCTTGTTTTTCAAAAATTCTTTAAACACTATATCTTTCTTCTCTATTATTTTTTCTCCAAATATATACCCTGTTTCAGAATACGGACTTTCATACCCTGGCATAGCCGTTATAATCGTATAATACTTACCATCATCGTATACCATTTGTTCATCTATTATTGTGAATTGTATTGAATGAATATACTTTCTAACCTCTATAATATCTAATTGCGGTTGCAATATTAACAGGCCTACCGCCTTTACAACTTCCTGCTTTTCCTTTAGAATATCAATTATAAGCATCCCGCCCATGCCTGCAATAATAATCGCATCAGGTTCGCCTATTGCCACTTTTGACAACCCATTACTTAGACGGGTTTCAATTTGATTATCCATGTTATAATGAGTGATATTCTTCTTAGCATTGCTTAAGGGCATAGGATTAATATCACACGCTATGCACCTGTTGGCTATATTGTTTTTAATTAAATAAATAGGTATATACCCATGGTCTGTTCCTATATCTACAACTGTGTTTATGCCTACCGGCACGCTATTTGCAATGGTTTGTAGCCGTTTTGATATTTCCACTTTTATGACCTCTTTACAATATGATTTTAACGTTTCAAATTCCGGATAAACAAATAGAAGTTGATACGATCAACTTCTATCCTAGTTTTATTCTAGATAATCCTTTAATTTCTTACTCCTACTTGGATGGCGAAGCTTTCTAAGAGCTTTTGCCTCAATTTGACGGATACGCTCTCTTGTTACCTTAAATTCTTTTCCTACTTCTTCAAGGGTGCGTGCTCGTCCATCATCTAATCCAAATCTAAGTCTTAATACACTTTGCTCTCTTTCTGTAAGAGTAGACAATACCTCAATTAACTGCTCTTTAAGAAGCGTAAACGCTGCTGCATCTGCAGGAACTGGTGCATCTTCATCTGGAATAAAGTCTCCGAGATGGCTATCCTCTTCTTCACCAATAGGTGTCTCAAGGGAAACTGGCTCTTGGGAAATTTTCATAATCTCACGTACTTTTGCAACTGGCATATCCATTTCTTCTGCTATTTCTTCAGGTTGTGGCTCTCTTCCTAAATCTTGTAGTAGCTGCCTTGAAACCCGCATAAGTTTATTAATCGTCTCCACCATATGAACTGGTATTCTAATCGTTCTAGCCTGGTCTGCAATTGCTCTTGTGATTGCTTGTCTTATCCACCAAGTAGCGTATGTGCTAAACTTAAAGCCTTTACGATAGTCAAATTTCTCTACTGCTTTAATGAGCCCTAAATTTCCTTCTTGAATAAGGTCTAAAAACAACATTCCTCTTCCTACATAACGTTTTGCAATACTAACGACTAACCTTAAATTCGCCTCTGCAAGTTTCTTCTTTGCATCATCATCACCAGCTTCCATTCTTTGAGCGAGTTCAACTTCCTCTTCAGCTGTTAATAATTCTACTTTTCCAATTTCTTTTAAATACATTCTTACAGGGTCATCAAGATTTATCCCATCAGGCAGACTAAAATCAATCTCATCTTTTTTGCTACCCTTAAGGTCTTTATCCTTTTCATCGTCATCATCGTCCTCCATATTATCAAGAACATCTATTTCTTCCTCTTCTAAACGATCATATATTTGTTCTATATTCTCTGGATTTAACTCCATATCCGAAAATGCCTCATTAACATCTGTTTGATCGATTACTCCTTTTTTTCCTTTTGCTGAAGTTATAAGGTTATCTAAGCGTACCTGAAATGTAACATTTGATTTAGTCGTTTTTTTCACGCGCAATCATTCCTTTCTCATCTGTCTATTATTTTATCCAGATGTGCAGTCAATATACAGATTATCTGTTTCCTTTTTTTCTTTAAGTAAATTTTGTAGTTTACCGATGTCTGTTGTGGTTTTTAATTTCTCTTCAATCGATTTAATTTTGATCTTTTTAACCGTATCATTAATAACCTTTGTTATTATTTGGTTATTTTCATAATCTCTTTGTGCTAAGAATACATTTGCTATTTTATTTTGATCTTCTTTAGTTTCAAAGCAACTTGCAAATTGCGAAGGGTTTGTTATATGCCCATCTATTTGTCTTTCATATATTAATTTTACTAGCACTTTGAAGAACGGATCTATAAAGTCTTCAGGACTTAAATGCTCTTTTACACTTTTTAATATGTTGGGGTGTACACACATAAGCTGTAATAGTTCTGATTGGGTTTTAAAATAGCCATCTTGAGACTTTGTGTGTTTACCAATATCTTTGTTAATTTCTATATTTTGCTTTGATAAATCTCGCCTATTGGTCTGGTTTGTTTGGTTTTCTTGGATACTACGCATCTTTTTACGAACTTCTGTCTTAAGGGCATCTGGATCTATGTTATACTGCTTTGCTACCTGTTGGGTATATATTTCTTGCTCAACTGCGTTTTTAAGCTCTGCAATGAGTGTTGAGGTTTCTTCAATGAATCTAATTTTTTGTTCAACATTTTCAATATTATATTTAAGTTTTATCATTTTTATTTGAAAAGTTACTGAACCTACGGCATTATTCCCTAATTCTATTAAAGAATCAACACCTTTTTCCATAATATAATCATCTGGGTCTTGTTTGTTCGGTAGGTGTAGAACTCTTACTTTTATGTTAGCTGATTGTAAAATTGGTATTGCCCTTATGGTTGCGCGTATGCCAGCATCATCACTATCATAGAGTAATACAACTTCGTTTACATACTTTTTAATCAGCTTAGCGTGGCCTATAGTAAATGCTGTTCCAAGGGTTGCCACTACATTGTGAATGCCTGCTTGGTACATGGCTATAACATCCATATAACCTTCTACAATAAAAAATTCCTTTTTGCCTGAAACACGGGCATAGTTAAGACTATATAATGTTAGATTCTTTTCAAATAAAGATGTCTCTGGTGAATTTAAATACTTGGGATTTGATCCATCCAAAACCCGTCCTCCAAAGGCAATAACCCGTCCTTGAACATCAAAGATTGGAAACATTAGTCTATCACTAAACCGATCATAATATCCTTTACCATGTTTACTTTTTATAACAAGGCCACTTTGTAAAATTAGCTCTGTACTATAATTTTTGCTTTTTAGATAGTCATACAAATCATAATGACTTCCCTTAGCATAACCAATTCCAAACTTTGTTTGGATATCTTTACTCAGTTGACGTTTGGTTAGATATTCTTTTGCCTCTTCTTCTTGCCCATGTTGCAAATTGTAATAAAAATACCTCCCGGCCTCTTTGTGTATCTCTAACAATATTTGTCTTTTTTGGATTTCTTTTTTCGCTTCTTCTGAATACTCTACTTCAGGTAGTGAAATATTTCTTTTTTCTGCTAGAAGTTTAATAGTTTCTATAAAATTATAATTTTCTTTCTCCATAATAAAAGTAATAACATTCCCACCTGCACCACATCCAAAACAATAATACATCTGTTTTTCTTCACTGACAGAAAATGAGGCTGTTTTTTCGTTATGAAATGGGCATAAGCCAAAATGTGAATGTCCCTTTTTCTTTAATGTGACATACTCAGAGACTACTTCTACAATATCGTTTTGGGTGCGTATTTCTTCTATAATTTCTTCAGGATAATACATCTTTAATCCCTACTTCCTAAATGCTATTTAAAACAAGTTATTTAGCATACTCTATTAGTATTCTACAATAAAATGCTTTTTCCTTTTTATATTGACATTTTTAGTAGATATCCCAAGATAAAGGCAAATACAACTCACAATATAGGTTAATAGCATATCGATCTGTCATTCCCGCTATGTGATCACATACGATTTGCTCTATGCTATCATTATGATCATCATCCTTAGGAAGGTGTGACGTTAGTAATTCACTATTTTCTATATAGTATGAGTATAATTGGGTTACAATATGCTTTGCTTTGTTTTCTTGTAACTTAGCCTCTGAGCCTATATAGACTCTTTTAAACAAAAATGCTCTGAGTTTATTATAGGCTTCAAAAACATCTTCACTCATCATAACCGTATCTTTACCTGCACTATTTGTGATAATATCTCTAATTAATGTGTTAATTCTTTCTCCAAAAGAATTACCCAGTATATCTATTGCCTCTTTCGGTAGCTCTTCTTCCTTAAGCACATTACCTCTGATTGCATCATCTATATCATGATTAATATAGGCTATTTTATCTGCAAATTGCACTACTTTACCTTCTAACGTACTAGGAGACCCCTTTGTTTGGTGATTTAATATGCCATCTCTTACTTCATATGTCAAATTTAAGCCCTTACCATCCTTTTCTATTCTATCCACTATACGCAAGCTATGAATATTATGCTCAAACTTATGATTTGTAAGCTCTTGTAGTGCTTGTTCTCCTGCATGCCCAAAAGGGGTATGCCCTAAATCATGACCCAGAGAAATGGCTTCTGTTAAATCTTCGTTTAGGCTAAGACTTCTAGATATAGTCCTAGCAATTTGTGCCACCTCTAATGTATGGGTTAGCCTAGTTCTATAATGATCTCCTTCTGGGGATATGAAGACTTGTGTTTTATGGGCAAGCCTCCTAAATGTTTTGCAGTGCAGTATACGATCTCTATCTCTTTGGAAATCCGTTCTTATACTGCATTTTTCCTCCATTATTTTTCTGCCTTTTGAATTAGCACTTTTTACCGCATAGCTACTAAGATTCTTTTGTTCTTTTTCTTCATATATTTCCCTAATATTCATCGTATAATACACCCCCTATTATATTCTTTGTTATATCCTTTGTTACTGTTATATATACTACATTTTTTTCTAAAACCCTTTATTTTCACTATAAGTTCTTTTTAAACAGCTAAAAAGGAGCCTATTGTTAAATAGACTCCTTTTTAAAGGTCTTTTATTATTTAAATAATATGTTCTTATTTCTTACTTTTAACTGCTGCTTGTGCTGCTGCAAGACGTGCAATCGGTAGACGGAACGGTGAGCAAGATACATAATCAAGTCCTAGGTTATGACAGAATTCAACTGATGAAGGATCTCCACCGTGCTCTCCGCAAATTCCTAGTTTAATGTTTGGTCTTGTTGATCTTCCTTTTTCTACTGCGATTTCCATTAACTGACCAACACCTGTTTGATCAATACGAGCAAATGGGTCTGTTGTGTAGATGTTCTTTGTGTAGTAATCTTCTAAGAAACCACCAGCATCGTCACGTGAGAAACCAAATGTCATTTGTGTTAAGTCGTTTGTACCGAATGAGAAGAATTCTGCTTCTTCTGCTATCTTATCTGCAATCAGTGTTGCCCTTGGAATCTCAATCATTGTACCTACTGAATAAGTAAGCTCAATACCAGAATCCGCAATAAGTGCGTCAGCTGTTTTTGTAACAATATCTTTAACATATTGAAGTTCTCTGACATCGCCAACAAGTGGAATCATGATCTCAGGTACAACATTTGATCCTTTTTCTTTTTTAACCTGTAATGCTGCTTCAATGATTGCTCTCGTTTGCATTTCAGCAATCTCTGGGTATGAAACTGCAAGACGGCATCCACGATGTCCCATCATCGGGTTAAACTCATGAAGTGATTCGATTGTTGCGTTAAGCTCTTCAAATGAGATTTCCATTGAATTCGCAAGCGCTTTAATATCTGCTTCATGTTGAGGTAAGAACTCATGGAATGGTGGGTCAAGAAGTCTAACTGTTACTGGTAAGTCACCCATTACTTCATAGATTCCTACGAAATCAGCTTTTTGCATTGGAAGAAGTGAATTAAGTGCTTCTCTTCTTTTTTCTTCTGATTTTGAAACGATCATTTTACGCATTTTCATAATACGATCTTCTTCGAAGAACATATGCTCTGTACGTGTAAGACCAATCCCTTGTGCACCAAATTTAAGTGCGTTTACTGCGTCGGCAGGGCTATCAGCGTTTGCACGTACTTTAAGGGTGCGAACTTCGTCTGCCCAAGCCATAAATGTTTCGAAGTCACCTGTAATTTCTGGTTCAACTGTTGCAATAGCTTCTCCGTAGATGTTACCTGCAGTACCATCTAAAGCCATAGCGTCTCCTTCTTTGAAAGTCTTTCCGTCAAGCTCAAATGATGTACCGTCTGCGCTAAATCTAAGCTCTCCACATCCTGATACACAGCAAATTCCCATTCCACGAGCTACTACTGCCGCGTGAGATGTCATTCCGCCACGTGCTGTTAAGATTCCTTTAGAAGCTACCATTCCTTCAATATCTTCTGGTGAAGTCTCAAGACGTACTAAGATTACATCTTCGCCACGCTCAGCTGCTGCTTTAGCTGTTTCAGATGATAAATAAACTCGACCTGTTGCTGCACCTGGTGATGCTGGTAATGCTTTACCAATGATTTTAGCTGCTTTAAGTGCTGCCACATCAAACATTGGGTGTAATAATTGGTCAAGTTGTGCTGGATCTACTTGAAGAAGAGCTTGCTCTTTTGTAAGCATTCCTTCTGCAACTAAGTCAACTGCGATTTTAAGTGCTGATGCAACTGTTCTCTTACCACTACGTGTTTGAAGGATATATAATTTACCGTCTTGCACAGTAAATTCCATATCTTGCATATCTTTGTAGTGCTTTTCAAGTCCTTCTGCAATATCATTAAACTGCTTAAATACTTCTGGCATATCATCAGCAAGTTGTGAAATTGGGTTAGGCGTACGTGTACCTGCAACTACGTCTTCACCTTGAGCGTCAATTAAATACTCTCCGTAAAGTACGTTCTCGCCTGTGGCTGGGTTTCTTGTAAACGCAACGCCTGTCCCAGATGTTGGTCCCATGTTACCAAACACCATCTCTTGTACGTTAACAGCTGTTCCCCATTTGGATTCGAATCCGTTCATTCTTCTATAAACGATTGCTCTTGGATTCATCCATGAACGGAATACCGCTTGGATAGATTCCATTAATTGATCAACTGGATCTTGTGGGAAATCACTACCGATTTCTTTTTTGTATAATACTTTATAACGAGCAACCATTTCTTGAATATCGTCATCAGTAAGATCTGCGTCAAGTTCTACGCCTCTTGCTTCTTTTAATTCTTCAATAATTGCTTCATATTTTCCTCTATCAATTTCCATAACAACATCACCAAACATTTGGATAAAACGACGGTATGAGTCATGTGCAAATCTAGGGTTTCCTGATTTTTTTGCAAGGCCTTCAACTGACTCATCGTTAAGTCCTAAGTTAAGTACTGTATCCATCATACCAGGCATAGAAACTCTTGCGCCTGAACGAACTGATACTAGAAGTGGATCTTCAGTATCGCCAAATTTCTTACCAGCGATTTCCTCTAACTTAGCCATGTTCTCTTTGATTTGTTCTCTAATTGTTTCTGTTAAGACTTTATTTTTATCATAATATTCAACACAAGCATCTGTACTTACGATGAAACCTTGTGGAATAGGTAAACCCATATTTGTCATTTCTGCTAGGTTGGCACCCTTACCACCTAGTAAATTCTTTTGTGAAACATTACCTTCGCTAAACATGTAAACAAATTTCGAATTCATATTTTTCCTCCTATGATAATTGTTTTTTTGAATAAAATTATTCTTATTCCATTTCCGTGCCCATTATATCATATCTTTGTTAATTTAAATACACCTTTAATATATTTTTTGTATTTAAAGCTATAATTTTAATAGAATGATCTAAAAGAATATTCTTTCTTTGATGTATCCTACTAAATCTTCTATATTAACTCTCTCTTGTTCCATTGTATCCCTGTGTCTTACTGTCACTTTATTATCTTCTAATGAGTCAAAGTCAAAAGTAATGCAAAATGGTGTTCCTATTTCGTCTTGTCTGCGGTAACGCTTGCCTATGGAACCTGCTTCATCGTACTCTATATTAAAGTGTTGTAATAGGGTGTGGTATACCTTCGTAGCTGGTTCTGATAATTTTTTAGACAGTGGAAGAACTGCCGCCTTAACTGGTGCAAGGGCTGGGTGAAAACGAAATACTGTTCTAACATCTCCGCCTTCAAGCTCCTCTTCATCATAAGCTTCACTTAAGAAGGCTAATGTTACACGGTCTAAACCAAGTGATGGTTCTATAACGTGTGGAATATATTTTTCATTTGTTAGTGGGTCAAAGTACTGCATATCTTCACCAGAATGTGTTTGGTGCTGGGTAAGATCATAATTACCACGATCTGCTATTCCCCACAATTCTCCCCATCCAAATGGGAATAAAAACTCAATGTCTGTTGTTGCCGTGCTATAGTGAGAAAGTTCTTCTGGCGCATGATCCCTAAGGCGCATGTGCTCATCTTTAATGCCTAACTCTTTAAGCCAATTAACACAGAAAGTTCTCCAGTACCCAAACCATTCTAAGTTAGTTCCTGGAGCACAGAAAAACTGAAGTTCCATTTGGTCAAATTCTCTTGTCCTAAATGTAAAGTTTCCTGGTGTAATCTCATTACGAAATGACTTCCCAACCTGGCCAATTCCAAATGGTACCTTTCTACGCGTAGAACGTTGTACATTCTTATAGTTAACAAAAATACCTTGAGCTGTTTCTGGTCTTAGGTATACCACATTTTGAGAATCCTCAGTAACCCCTTGGAATGTTTTAAACATTAAATTAAACTGGCGAATATCCGTATAATCTTGAGCGCCACATGTTGGACACTTAACATTATTATCTGCAATATAAGCTTGCATTTTTTCGTTTGACCATGCATCTACTGCCTCTGTACTATCTAGATCATCCATATGATCTTCAATAAGCTTATCAGCGCGGAATCTTTCATTACATTTTTTGCAATCCATAAGTGGATCTGCAAAACCTGCAAGGTGACCTGATGCTTCCCATACTTTGGGGTTCATTAAAATAGCAGCATCTACTCCCACGTTATATGGATTTCCTTGAACAAACTTTCTCCACCAAGCCTGTTTAACGTTATTTTTAAGCTCTACTCCCAAAGGACCATAATCCCATGTGTTCGCAAGCCCACCATAAATTTCAGACCCTGGGAATATAAACCCTCTAGATTTTGCAATGGCTGCTACTTGTTGCATTGTTTTCTCTACCATAATATTGCCTCCTGTTTGTAAGATATAATAAATTAGACAAAAAAAGAAACCTATCATCCCTGATACAGGGACGAAAGATTTCTTCCGCGGTTCCACCCTAATTGACATATATATGTCCTCTTAATGGATATTCATTCCAAAGTGCCTTTCACAAAGTCTTTGTACCAGGATTTCACTATCCCTGATTCTCTCTTAAGCAAAGTATCCTTGTTACTCTTCTTTTTCATTATGAATATTATTTAATTGTCTATCTTAATATCAATAATATAACAAATTGGGTGGGGGGTGTCAAGGCTTAGATTAGATTGATGCCGCATTAGGTTGGGGTGAGGCATAAAAACAAGCCCCACCTTGGAAGGTGAGGGCTTGTTGAGAGTTTGTTACCATTGGAGGGTTACCTGGACTATTGCTGTGACTTGGATATCGCTTTGTTGGATGGTAGTGGCTGACTTGCTGGATCCTGTTAGGGAATCTTCCATAATCATATTTCTTTCTTGGATGACACCCTGGGATTCGCTTTGTTCTGTGATAGAAATTGGGGTTGCTTGTTTAACCCCTAAAGTTGTTGTTATTGCATCTGCCTTTTGCACTGCGTTTTGAATGGCTTTTTGAAGCGCTATGTTATAGGCTTCGTTGGCGTCTTTTATGTTTAATTTAACGTTGTTTACAGAGGTTGCGCCGTTTCCTACTAGAGTGTCTACCATTTCCCCTGCTTTTTGGATGTCATTTAGGGTAATCTCTAGACTGTGTTGTACGCCGTAGTTTCTAAAAACTTGTTTGCCTTCTACATAATCATAAGAGGGGCTAACACCGTAATATACTGTATTAATATCTTCTTCCTTGAGGTTATATTTGCTTATTATCTCCTTCTTAATCTTATCGATGATTTTTGCATTTTCTTCTTGGGCCTTTTTTGCATCTATATTTTCAGTTACAACCATGGCATTTATATAGGCAATATTCGGCTTTACTTTTATTGTTGCTTTACCACTCACTTGAATAATATTTTTTTGTGGTTGAACTTCTGATGCTTGAATCGTTTTTGCGCTTAAAACCGTAAGTAGAAGTACTGATGATATCATTAATAACTTTTTGTAATTTTTTTTCATATTGATCTCTCCTCTTTTTTAGTTGATTTGATTAATTATAATGACTAATGTCATTTTACTACCATTTTCTTGTTCTGTTTTAGCTTCTTGTTCTTTTTTGGCTTCAATTTCTTCTTGAATTATAATATTAGCGGTCTTATCAACTGCTCTTATTATCGTTTCAAATTCTGCCTTCTCATCATCTGACAGTGTGATTTCCATAGTAATACTTTGGGTATTTAACGCTTCGGATCCTAGCTCTTCAATGACGATGGCTTCTGATTCCATTTCTTTACCCATACGCCATATGGCCTCTTTATATTCCTTGTACTTTTTAGTTTCGATTATCCATGTTTGCAGATTGCCTTCTAATGATATTTCTTCCATAGCAAATACGGTTCCTTGAACCTCTACCTCATCAGTGGATTCTGCTGGTACATCCATCATACGAGACTTCATCATATTATCTTCTGCTGCCGGGAGTGCTTCTTGTGAAGATTTTGTTTTAGGGGGATTCAATAAAACTGTTGAAAATATAAAAACGGCAGCTACTGCACTTGCAATCTTAAGGTTTCGATACCATTTGTTATACTTAGTTGGCAACGCAATTACTTTTTGTTGGTTGTATTCATACTCGCTTTTTATTCTTCCCATTAGTGCTTCATGAAACCCATTCGGGGGCTCTATTGCTTCTAACCCTTTAATACTTTTTGTAATTTCTTGTAGAATATCTACTTCTTCACGGCATGAATTGCAGTTACTAATATGATTTTCTAAAATAGTACAGTCTTTATCTTCTAGTTCTCCATCTATATATAATGATATCCACTCTGAATACTTTTCACAGTCCATGCCTATCCCTCCTTATATCATTTTGACGAAAATAGGAAGCATAAGGTTCCTTATCCTGCATAATAATGTTTTTCATTTCCCGTCTGGCTCTTGAAATTCTAGATTTCACTGTCCCAAGTGTTATTTCTAATATCCCTGCTATTTCTTCATAGGATAAGTTTTGCATGTCTCGCAACATCAAAACAACTTTGTGATCTTCACTTAGTTCTTTAAGGGCAGACTCAATAATATCTGCATTTTCTTTCTCTAATATTTTTTCCTCTACATTTGCATCCTCATCTATATATTGAGTAGTCATCTCATTCTCTTGTCCCTGCATCGTTTGATCCATAGAAAAAGTCTCTTTCCCTTTTCGGCGTCTTAATTCATCTAAAGAAGTATTAGTAGCTATTCTGTAAAGCCAAGTACTAAACTTTGATTCTTGATTAAATTGATGTAATTTTGTATAGGCTTTAATAAATGTTTCTTGTGATAAGTCGTATGTATCTTCTGGGTTATTCACTATTCTATAAATGATGTTGTAAACAATCTTTTCATTGGCTATAACCAGCTGTTCAAAAGCATCCATATCACCATTTTTAGCTTTTTCAACTAATAATTTTTCCTGTTCAATTTCCATTTAACCACTCCTTTCTTTTATAATCGTTCTTATTTATATACTAAAACAATTGTTTTACATAAATTACTTGAACTTAAAAAAATACTGTGTTAGAATAAGCAAGTATTAAATAACGCACATAAGTATGCCGATGTGATGGAATGGCAGACATGGTAGACTCAAAATCTACTGGTAGCGATACCGTGCCGGTTCGAGTCCGGCCATCGGTACTTATTTTATAAAAACACCTCTAACATATAGTATAAACAACTATACTCCATGTCAGAGGTGTTTTTATAATGTTATTTAGACCATTCATTATTTTTTCTCATTTCTACATATGCATTGTAAGCTTTCTTTAGCATTTGTTTTTCATCTGCAAACTTAATTAAATGATATGCCTCATAAAATTTATAGTAGCCCGCATCAACAAAGTATTCTTCTCTTTGTGGTTTTGTATAAAAATTAAAAGATTTCATTAAATACCAATGAACCGTTTTATTTATAACTTCGTCTCTTCCATTAAACGAATAATGGCTTGCCCCCATATACTGCATAATCTCGGCCTCTACACTAGATTCTTCTTTGACTTCTCTAAGGGCTGTCTCTGCATGCTCTTCCCCCGGTTCTACTGTCCCTTTAGGAAGTACCCAGCCCGTATATCTTTGTTTATATTCTTTATATAATAGCAAAATTTTGCCCTTGTGAATAACCACACCTCCGCAACTAACAGCCTCTATCATTGGAACCTCCATTTCTACCTTGGTATTTTCTATCTCACTATTTTCTTTCTTAGTATTTCCCGTTTTTTCGTTCTACCATTCTAATACTTGTTAGTAAAATTATACATCTTTTTATACCTATTTTCAACTTTAATCTGCTAGCTTGCAGTTTTTATATTCTTTTATAACTTTATTCGCCACAGATGAGGCACTAGCATCCTTACCTGCATTCTCAATAATAACTGCTATTGCTATCTCAGGTGCTTCATCTCCTGCAAATCCTATAAACCAAGAGTGGTCCTTAGATTTTTCATTTTCTGCTGTTCCAGTTTTACCACCCACATACATATGTGTTACTGCTGCTTTATTACCCGTTCCATTTCGAACAACTTCTACCATCATCGTTTCAATTCTTTTAGCATCTTCAGAGCTCATTATCTGGCCTACATATTCCGGCAAGTTCTTTGTTTTCACATTTCCCTTTTTATCTTTAGAGTAATCTATGATATAAGGTTTCATTAACAATCCTTCATTTGCTATAGAAGCTGCAATCATTGCCATATGAATAGGGGTAACTAAGGTTTTTCCTTGCCCTATAGAAGTTGCAGAAAGCTCCGCATCTGTTGTCTGATCTCCTCGTAACAATTGGCTCTTCGAGTGTTCCATCGAAATCGGAAGGGCTTCATTAAACATATACTTTTCTCCCGTTTTCCGTAGTTCTTTAGCCCCAACATCCATTCCCATATTAATAAAATAGGTGTTACATGACTGCCTAAAGGCACTGGCTAGGTCAAGCTCACCGTGTACTTTCTCATTAAAACAACGAATGGTATTATTATCAACTGTAATTTGACCTGTACATGTGTATGATAAATCTGCATCTGGACCATTTTTATCTAAAAAAGCCTGGGTTGTTATAATCTTAAATATAGATCCTGGTGGATATAATCCCGAAAAGGCCCTGTTGACAAGAGGTGTGTTTTCATCATCTGTTATGAGTTGTTTCCAGTTTTCCGAAACCTTATTAGGATCAAAATCTGGTTTTGAAATAAAAGCTTTGATTTTCCCAGTCGAGGATTCTATCATTACAATTGCACCCTTGTGACCTCCTAGTGCCTCTTGTGCTACTTCTTGAAGCCTGTTATCTATTGTAAGAATAACATCTCTTCCTTCAAATTTTTTATCTTCGAAGGTTCTTCTAAAGATACTTTCTAAATTGTAATTGGCCCTTAAAAGTTCAACGTTAGCAAATGCCTCAATACCAGTTTTACCTTCTTGAGTATATCCTACTGCGTGTGCATAGGTGCGTCCTTTAGGATATTGCCTGGATGCTTTTTCTCCATTCATAATAGTGGTGGCTATTAATTGTCCATCACTTGATAATATATCTCCCCTAACGACCTCATTCTCTATTGGATCCATCCTTCTATTGTGGGCATGAATAACGATGTTTTCGCTTTTAAAGATTACGAAATAAGATAAGTAGGATATTAAAATAATAAACATACCCACATATATAAACCCTACATTTGTAATGCTTTTCTTTATTTTTTTATTCATATCAGTTCTCCCATACTCATTCATTAAGATCCTTTTCTATTTCTGGCTCCATATAATCTGCCACGTATTGCAATAAGCCAATCATAAGCAGACTCACCATCATAGAGCTTCCTCCGTAACTAATAAATGGCAAGGTTACACCGGTTAAAGGGATTAACTTAATGACGCCACCTATTATTAAAATAACCTGTATCCCTAGAATATTAATAATCCCTATTCCAATTAATATTAAAAAATCATGGTTGATCCTTAGCATAACGCGGATTCCATATAAGACTAATAATAGGTAAAGAAGAATAACACCAATTGCAAACAAATTTCCAAACTCCTCGCAAATTGCTGCAAAAATAAAATCTGAGGTTACAATTGGTATTTTATTTGGATATCCCCTTGTTAGTCCACTGCCAAACCATCCCCATGTTCCTATGGCAAACAAGCCTTGTACAATTTGGTATCCTGTCCCTGAAATATCTTTCCACGGATCATACCATGCCTCTACCCTCACCCTAACATGTGCAAAAAGCTTGTACCCTATGATTGCAGCCATTGCGCCCGAACTGATTCCCAGTAAGTATATAGACGCATTACTAGTGGCAACATACAGCATTGTTAAGGTTGTTAAAAAGAATATAAGTCCCCCGCCTAAGTCCCTTTGAAGGACTAGGCAAAGTATATATCCAGCCGCAGTTAGCATGGGAATAAGAAGTTTTTTATAGTTGGTTTTTGTATTATCCTTCGTTAATAAGGAAGATGATAGGTAGAGCACAAGCAGCACCTTCACAATCTCGGATGGTTGAAAACCAAACGCTCCTTCACCTTCCCCAATCATAATCCAGTTATTAGCCCCATTACGGCTCTTGCCTAGAAAAAAGGGCGTTATAATAAATACCCATCCAGCGATGGCATAAATAGTTCTAAATTTAGGATTTATAAGAAACTTTAATACCTTAGGGATAAAAATTGCAGCCACCAACCCTAGAGCACACCAAATGATTTGTTTGCTAGCTTCCCTATGATTTAATCTTTCAAGCATAATAATACCTGTATTAACCATAAATAAAATAATATTATACAGTGGAATTTCTCTACTTCGCTTTGTTAGCCTTAGAATCCACCCCGTTATGGTTACTATCACTATAAATAACACGCCATTTTTTATAAGCTCTATTCGAATCATCTGATCAGACTGCTTTGCAATCAAAAGAGAATAGCCTGCTAAATTAAAGAAAAAAATACATATATATTGCATTTTAGTTTTTTGTTTATCTAGCTTTGATAGCTTATAAGGCATGTTATATATAAAAGATGCTGATATATATATAAACACAATCATAAACCCAACAAATATATAGCGACTTAATAAAATAAACATATCTAAATAAGCCATGCCTTCTCTCCTTTTTAATTATTCAACGCCTTGGGTAAAATACCTATTCGTATACTCCGCAGTATGCAGGGTTTCATCTGTATACCAAGAAATGACTTCTTCCACCTGTTCAGAATCTTCTATTGTAAATATAAGGCGCATCGTATGAATCGGAAGTTTTTCAATGCGGCTCATTTGGTTAGCCAACATAATTGGCTTACTACTTAATATTTGCATTCTACACATTTTACAATTTGTAACAAGGGGATACTCTTCCTCCTTACGATCTGTCAATTTATAGATGCCATTTAGTTTTCCCTTGTTCTTAGGACATTCCCCATGCCGGCCGATTAAACATTGCTCAGTTGTCATAATAGGTATATGTCCATATACCACCATTTCTAAGCACTTCCCACTGGTTTCTTGTATTTCATCGGCCTTTAGCTCTACAGACAAGGTTATGGTATCTGCCCCATAAGATTCCCAGTGACATATGTTTTCATTATTAACGACATTTAATGTATAGTCTATTACTTTTTCTTTATTGCTACCCCTTAATTTTTCGAATTGACCATATGTCCTAACGACATATCCATCTATCTCGGAGGCCTCAATACGCACCATTAAATCGTTGTAAAGTTCATAATCTTTTTTCCTTTGGATATGAGGTAAGGCAATATAAATTTTCACACCTTTTGCATGACATGTTTGAATTGCTTTTTCAATATCCATAAAGCTCTGATGGGCAAGTTCAAGGTAAATACTGGTTGCAAACTCCAGGCATGCCTCTAATTGCTCCGTAGTGCTTACGCTAGCTGTAAAATGCTTCTTCCCATGTGTCTTTGGCGTTTTTATTTTTTTGTCTTCTAGGTATCTTGTGTATCCCCCACCATCATATTGGTTGACACCTAATATCTTTGTTATAAGTGCCTGGGTGGCCTCTCTTCTTAGGCCGTTAAGGCTCGCAATCGAAACAAAGACATCAGGATCATAATCTAGTGTTACATTAGATGTTTCAAAGGGTGTATTGCCAAACTTCGAAATTTGAGCCCGCAATTTTTCTGGGCTCATAGGGGCATTTTTAGCTTTTTCAACAATATCTCCCGCAACACTAACTTGAGCCCCATTTTCGTGTATTAATTCTAACTTTATTGGCTGACCCAATTTTATTTGTAAATTTGCTTCTATGAATGATTTCCGCATGTTTTTATTATATGATTGTGTGAGTTCTTTTGAAAGCTGATGATCTTTGGAAAGATAGACAGGGTCACCTATTGATATTGGTCCCTTTATGATTGTCTTTAAAATATCTCCAGCTTCCACTTCTTTAGAAATACCCACTCCAACATGATTATGTGCTTGAGTTAAAACCCCTATCCCATCTCCAGGATTTAATTTTTTATTCGTTTTGATTTGGATATTTCCCCCTTTATGGTAGGAAATAACTTCCCCAATAAGTAATCCAATATTCTTAGGACTATCTATTGCCATCATAGACTTTCCGGGTTTTTGGCTAAAATAACCTTCTGTAAATCCTCCCCTATTAAAAACTGTTAAAAGTTCATCTTGATCTGCTTGTGTCACTGTATACTGTTTTTTTTCTAAAGCTAAGTTAATATATTTGTGATAGATTCTAGCAACTGATGCTATATACTCGGGTCCTTTCATTCTGCCTTCAATTTTAAAAGTATCAATGCCCGCCTCAATAAGCTCAGGTATTATGTCCAATGTTTGGACATCTTTTGGGCTCATTAAATAAGAGGAATCATTTTTTGTAATATCAACCCCATCTTTGGTAAAAATATAAGGCAATCTACAAGGTTGAGCACACCTCCCCCGGTTCCCACTTCTACCGCCTATTATACTGCTCATTAAACACTGCCCCGAATAGGAAACGCAAAGAGCCCCGTGGACAAATGTTTCTATTTCTATATCCACTGCCTTCTTAATTACTCTAACTTCCCCTAAAGACAGTTCCCTAGCTAGTACAACCCTTTTATACCCGCAGTCTTTTAGAAACTTAACATCGTACTGACTATGAGCGCTCATTTGAGTACTGGCATGAAGTGCCATACCCTTAAAATATTTGTTAATCACTCTAGCGACGCCAAAGTCTTGAACAATAATTGCGTCTACTCCTATGACACTTAACTGGTGTATATATAATGCAAAATCATCCATTTCTTTGTTTTTGACTAAGGTATTAACCGTCACATACACTTTTATATTTCTAAGCTTTGCATATTCCACTATTTCTTTTAATTCATCTGTATCTAAATTTTGAGCAAACTGCCTAGCACTAAATTGTTTACCCCCTACGTATACTGCATTAGCGCCATTTTCAATGGCCGCATAAAAACTTTCTCTTCTCCCTACTGGGGCAAGTAATTCTGGTCTTTTTGACATAATTTCTTCTCTTTTCTATTATAGATATGACAATAAAAGCGAAGTAATATTACTTCGCCTCTAATCGTAATCTTGTTAATTCAATTTGTAATTCTGATATTTTATCTTTTAAGGCAGCATTCTCTTTTTCAAGCTTATTGAACTCATTATAAAATCCATTGTTTTCTAGATCCTGTTCTTTTATCCTGTTTTCAGCCTTTAGAAAATCATCTGCTATATTGATAGATGTTAGCATTGCCACTTGAGTCGTACTCATTCGATTACTTATATCTAATTTTTTTACATCTCTTATAACACTATCAATATAAGAGGCTACGCGCTGCATATGTTCAATGGACTCATTTCCTTGTAGCACATACAAAGCTCCTCCAATGATTACCTCTATTTTATTTTTTTTCTCCATTGGTAGCACCCCATCATTTTTTATATTACCCATTACCCTATTATGCATTGATTGTATCATGTCACTAATTTTAATACAATAAAAACGCCATAATTTATGGCGTTTCGTCTAATTTTGCTCTGGAACAGGTAAACCCATATGTTTATAGCCATGTGGCGTCAGCATACGACCTCTTGGGGTGCGTTGTAAAAGACCCATTTGTATCAGGTATGGCTCATATACATCTTCTATTGTATCACTCTCTTCACCTATACCCGCCGCTAGGGTATCTAAGCCTACTGGCCCTCCGTTAAAACGGTTCACAATCAGGTCCATAATCTTTCTATCTATTTCATCTAAACCACAATGATCAATATGAAGATGCTCAAGGGCCTTATTTGCAACATCTAAGGTTATCTCACTATCATATTTAACCATTGCAATATCACGTACTCTTCTTAGAAGACGGTTTGCAATTCTAGGGGTTCCGCGTCCTCTTCTTGCAATTTCATGTGCCCCCTCATCATCTATCTCGACTTGAAGTATACCGCTTGCACGCTTTACAATTTGTGTTAGTTCATCTTCTCCGTAATATTCTAGGCGCTGTATAATCCCAAATCGATCCCTAAGAGGAGGTGTTAGTAGCCCTGCTCTGGTTGTAGCACCCACTAGTGTAAATTGTGGTAAGTCTAGTCTAATGGATTTAGCACTAGGCCCTTTCCCAACAACTATGTCGATTGTATAATCTTCCATAGCTGGGTACAAAATTTCCTCAACATGCCTACTCATACGATGAATTTCATCTATAAACAGTAAATCTCCATCGTTTAAATTATTTAAAATAGCGGCCATATCACCTGGTTTTTCTATAGCCGGCCCTGATGTAATTTTAATATTAACACCCATTTCATAGGCTATTATGGATGCTAACGTTGTTTTACCAAGCCCTGGTGGCCCATATAATAAAACATGATCTAGTTGCTCTTTTCTTTGAATTGCCGCCGCTATAAAAATACGCAGATTTTCTTTTGCTTTATATTGCCCAATATAATCATCTAGCTTTTGTGGGCGAATATTGGATTCTATTTCCATATCTTCTACCCGTAAATCAGCGCAAATCATTCCCCTATCCATATTATTCACCTACTTTTTATATTGTGGCCAGTACCTTCAAAGCTTTTTTAAGTATTTCTTCTACTTCCATACCTTCAGTGTATACTCGTTTTACCACGTCCATAGCATCCATTCTTGCATATCCTAACGTTCCTAGTGCATCAATTGCATCCCCAGTGTGACTTGTATTTTGACCATTTTCTGGTTCTTCTGGTAGAGCAAATATATCGGCTGCACTAAATTTATCCTTTAGCTCAAGAACCATACGTTGAGCTGTCTTAGGACCGATCCCCGGCACTGTGGTCAAAGATTTTATATCTTTCGAAATAACAGCATTAATAATCTCATTTGGCGTAAGCCCTGATAGTATATTCATAGCCGCCTTAGGCCCAATGCCATTAACTGTTAATATTTCTTCAAACATCTCTTTTTCTTGGGTGGTAATAAAGCCATATAAGATACGTGCATCTTCCCTCACATGATCATAGGTATGTATTTTAACCTCATTCTCACAGGGCGGCAATTTTAAACTTAAAGACTGTGGCATTAAAATTTCGTAGCCTATCCCTTGAACATCTACAATAACATTTTTTTCTGTAATATTTTTCAGTATTCCTTTTATATATATAATCAAGAATAGTCACCCTCCTAATTTCATTTAAGAACATCCGTTCATTTCATTTGAGAACATCCGTTCTTATCTTACTATACACTTAACAAACTGTAAAGGCTAATATATTTAAAAGTAATGGAACTATAAATAAGCACTCCCCATAAGATGTATATGAGCCCTATTTGTTGGAGGTGCAGCTTTATGCTAGCCTTGTGCGTTAACTTTTCGTATTTTTCAAGTATGACATCTTTTCCACAACCCCTAACTGCCGACTTAGAAAGAAAACATTTACAACTGTATAAAGAAGGCAATTTGGAATCTAAAGGTATTTTAATCGAGCATAACCTAAGACTAGTCGCACATATTGTAAAAAAATATAGTAATTTTAGCAAAGATACCGATGATCTTATTTCAATTGGTACCATTGGATTAATTAAAGGTATCTCATCCTTTAATATTGATAAAGGGACGCGTTTAGCAACATATGCAGCCCGTTGCATTGAAAATGAGGTTTTAATGAATATAAGAGCTACAAAAAAACAAAAAAATGAAATTTCACTTCAAGCTCCTATTGGCACTGATAAGGAGGGAAATGAAATCAGTTTGCTTGATGTTTTATGTAACGAAACTGATTCTGTGTTAGATGTAGTTGGACTTAATATCGAACTAAAGAAATTATACGATAAAATGAAACATACCCTTGATCCAAGAGAGGCACAGGTCATCCAAATGCGTTATGGGTTAGATAATAAGAAAGAAAAAACACAAAGAGAAATAGCCGACATACTTGATATTTCAAGGTCATATGTTTCTAGAATCGAAAAAAAAGCCCTAAAAAAATTGAGCTTAGAGTTGGATAAGGAATAAGTAAAAAGTCCTGTTATTCCAAGGACTTTTTACTATTTATGGGATATTCTAAAGAACTCTTTTAATACCAACAAGTGGTTTTCCTGATGTTCTAAATGCAACGCCTGTGGTTATTCCTGTTTTTTCTGTACTTGCATGGATAATTTGATCATTCCCCATGTATATGCCAACATGTGATATATTCCCATTGCTGCCATAAAACATTAAGTCTCCCGGTCTTATATCAGCTGCATCTACATGCACGCCATTATTAGCATATTGAGCAGATGAACTACGGCTCAGTGATACCCCAAAGTTCTTAAATATTTGTGATGTAAATCCAGAACAATCCGTTCCATTTGTTAAGCTATTTCCACCATATACATAAGGATTTCCTAAAAACTGTTTAGCATAGGAAATAACATCAGTTCCCTTGCCGCCACCTTGATTACTGCTTGAGGTGTTATCCGTGCTACCTTGACTAACGCCTTTTAACAATTTATCTTTAGCACTTTCTTTCCCTATATTAAGGTATTCTTTGGCTATGTATCCTTCAGTGCTATCTGATGTGGTTACTTTTACCCACTCATCATCTATGCTTTGTACTGATAAAACTGTAGCAGCGCCTATTTTTTTAAGGACATCACTATTTGTAGAAGTATTTTGTCTTAAGTTTACAGTTGTTGTTGCCACTGCAATGGTTTTTTCAGCTGGTGCTGCTTGCTTAGGAGCTGCTGCTTTCTTGTTAGGTAATTGATCAATTAGAAGCCCGTCCATAAATTCTCTATGAATATACCCTTCTCCATCTCCGTTTTGTATTAAAAACCAATCGCCTACTTGAGCATAAGCATATACAATATTGTTTTTATACACCTGTGAAATAACTGCCCCACTATAATCAGGCGTATTTCTAACATTTACGCCATTTGCGTTTATAACACCTTTAGCTTTTTGTATATCTACGTATTGGCCACTGATATAGCCTAATTCGTCAGTTGCTGTCTCAACAGCATACCATCCATCATCTGCTTTATTAAGAATATGTATGTAGTCATTTGGTCCTACTGAACCTATAACTTTTTGGTCCGTACTTGCACCTTTTCTAACATTTAATGTTGCCACGTTTACATTCCCATATGCACTTGCATATACAGTTTGACTTAGCAGTAATACGCCTAGTGTAATGCCCCCTATTAGTTTACCTAATTTTGTACTATTCATGTCGATAGCTTCCCCCTATTTGTGTGTTTTATTATGTAAATATCTTAATATTTTATATTTTATATAGTTGTTACGTCTTTGTTACAAATCTATTATATAAATTATTCTACTATTTGTCAATTAGTTTTAGTAAATACTTTTTTTCCCCATGAAACACTATCCTTTTCAGCTACATCCATGCAATTATAATCCAAAATCTCACATCATATTTAGGTCCTTATATAAATAATATTTCCCCGTGTAACGTTTTCCACATATTCCCATATATTGTAGTAGAAATATATCCTTAGAAAGGATTGGTATAATTATGTTCTCTTTATATCCTCCTGTAATGAGCAGGCAAACCCTAGGTGAGCTTATTGTGGATGTTAGCACAAATCAAATTATTGCCCCACTTTTCCCTATACCTGGAACGCCTGTTAGTATAATAGAACGAACTCCCTCTGGAGAAGAGAGGGTTATAGAAGAGCTGATAACGAATGACTCGGGTCAAACACCCGTCATATCCCTTCCTGCCCCTCCTGAAGATCTTTCCCTCGACCCTCTTAACACCATTAAGCCCTTTTCATCCTATATTATTCAAGCAAACCCTGTGGGCTATAATTCTGTAAGAGTAGAAGGGTCACAGATTTTTGCTGGCGTTAGGTCAATTCAGCCTATACAGCCTGTAGGCCTTCCACGGATGACTAGGCAAGAACAAATCTATATTATTGGTCCACCTACATTATTTGGGGATTTTCCACCTAAGATTCCCGAAGCTGAGTTAAAGCCTACTGGCCCTGCATCTGGCCTAGTTGTATTAGATAGTCCCATTGTTCCTGAGTATATAATTGTCCATGATGGTGTCCCTAACAATGTAAATGCCCCAAGTTACAGAATTCCCTACAGAGATTATATTAAAAATGTTGCTTCTTCTGAAATATTCCCAACTTGGCCTAGGTCTACGATAGAAGCCAATGTCCTTGCCATCGTATCCTTTACATTAAATAGAGTTTATACAGAGTGGTACCGCAACCAAGGCAAAGCATTCACTATTACAAGTTCTACTGCTTATGATCATGCTTTTTTTAATGGGCGAAATATTTTTGATTCCATTTCCCTTGTAGTAGATGATCTTTTTTCTACTTATATTTTAAGAGCTAGCTTTACCCAGCCTTTGTTAACACAGTATTGTGACGGGGTTCAGGTTCAGTGCCCTACATGGATGACACAATGGGGGTCAAAAAATCTTGGTCAACAAGGTAAGAGCGCTATAGAGATCTTAAGAGCATATTACGGAAGTAATATCTCTCTAACAACTGCACCCCAGGTTCAAGGTAGTCCTGAATCGTATCCTGGAACACCTCTACAACTCGGATCTTCTGGCCCAGCTGTTCGTACCATCCAAAACCAACTTAACAATATTTCTAGAAACTTTCCTAAAATACCTAAGGTTGCGACAGATGGAAATTTTGGTCCTGGTACCGAAACCTCAGTGAAAACATTCCAAGAAGTATTTCATCTCACCCCTGATGGTATTGTAGGACGTGGCACTTGGTATAAGTTATCACAAGTATATGTAGGGGTTACGCAACTCGGTGAGTTAATCTAAAAACGAGGACTGTCCACAGTTATCATCAAAATGTGATGGTAACAGGGGCAGTCCTCGTTTTTAGCGTGTTAAAATTTACATATCATTACTTGCTTAAGATTCTATTTCGCGAATTAAATTGACCATTTCAATGGTACTCATTGCACACTCATACCCCTTGTTTCCTGCTTTTGTTCCTGCGCGCTCTATGGCTTGTTCAATACTTTCAGTTGTTAACACACCAAATGTCACCGGAATATCAGTATTTAGAGAAACTGTTGCAATCCCTTTAGAAACTTCACTACAAACATAGTCATAATGGCTAGTGTTCCCCCGAATGACTGCACCAAGGCAAATGATAGCGTCATACTTACCACTTTTTGCCATTTTAGATGCAATCAGAGGGATTTCAAATGCACCTGGAACCCACGCAACACTTATATCATCTTCATTAACGTTATGACGTTTTAAACAATCAATTGCTCCACCTAACAACTTTGATGTAATAAATTCATTAAAACGCGCCACCACTATCCCTATTCTAATTCCCTCTGATACTAATTTTCCTTCATAAATTTTCATTTTACACGCCCCTTATATTTTTAATATTGTAGAATATGTCCCATTTTTTCTTGCTTAGTTTTCAGATAAAACAAGTCAAACTCTGTTGCATCCATTTGAATTGGGACACGTTCGCAAATCTCTATACCAAAATTAGATAAACCAGAAATCTTTTGTGGATTATTTGTCAGTAACCGTAATGTTTTTGCACCCAGGTCACGTAAAATCTGTGCGCCAATATAATATTCTCTTAAATCTCCTTCAAATCCTAATGCTATATTAGCTTCTAATGTATCCATTCCTTTATCTTGTAATTCATACGCCCTGAGCTTATTAATTAAGCCAATTCCCCTCCCCTCTTGACGCATGTAAAGCAAAATACCCCTACCTTCTTTTTGTATCTGTTTCATAGCCGTATCAAACTGCTCACCACAATCGCATCGTATAGATCCGAAAGCATCACCTGTCAAACATTCCGAGTGTACACGGCACAGTAGATCTTCCCCTTCGCCAATATCTCCTTTTACTAAAGCAACATGATGTTCCCCATTAAGTTTATTAATATAGCCATAAGCTGTAAAATCACCATATTTTGTTGGCATTTTAGTGACGGTTACCCGCTCCACTAACTGGTCATGTTGTTTCCGGTAAAGCTGTAAATCCTTAATTGTAATAAATTTTAACCCCCACTTTTTGCTTAATTCAATCAGTTCTAGTTTCTTCATCATTTCTCCATCATCACTCATAATCTCACAGCATAAACCACATTTTTTTAAGCCTGCCAGGCTCATAAGATCCACTGTTGCTTCTGTATGGCCATTTCGTTCTAGTACACCATTTTTATTGGAAAGCAAAGGAAACATATGACCCGGGCGGCGAAATTCTTCTGGCATCACATGATCCTGAGTGCATTTTATTGCGGTTATGCTACGCTCTAATGCTGAGATGCCTGTTGTGGTATCCACATGATCTATTGAAACCGTAAAGGCTGTTTCATGATTATCCGTATTTTCTTCTACCATCTGAGGAATCTGTAGTTTTTGGACCAATTCCTTCCCCATCGGCATACATATAAGCCCTTTCCCATAAGTAGCCATAAAATTAACATTCTCTGTTGTGGCAAACTGGGCTGCGCAAATAAAATCACCTTCATTTTCACGGTTATCATCATCTGATACAATGATAATTTTCCCCTGACGAAGCTCCTCTAAAGCTTCTTCAATTGTGTTATACTTGAACATTTTCATCCTCCTAATATCCGAATTCCTGAAGAAATTCTTGTGTTATTTTACTTTCTGGTTTTTGTATGTAAACAGGATTAATGAATTTTTCAATGTACTTGCCTACAATATCATTCTCTAAGTTAACCCTCTCACCAACACATTTTTCTAAAAGATTTGTAGCCTTCATTGTGTGGGGAATAATAGAAACACTAAAGTCCTTTTCAGATACCTTAGCAACTGTTAAGCTAATCCCATCTATAGCAATTGATCCTTTTTCTATTATATATTTCATAATGGTACTAGTAACTTTGATCGTGTACCATATAGCATTACCCTCTTGCTTTATTTTTAAAATTTCTCCTGTCCCATCAATGTGACCTGATACAATATGTCCACCAAAGCGGCCATTATTAGCTACTGCCCGTTCTAAGTTCACATGACTTCCTTTTTTGAGACTACCAAGAGAAGAGCACCTCAGTGTTTCGTGCATTATGTCCGCTAAAAAACTATTGTTAACCAAACTTATAACCGTCACACAGACACCATTGACTGCTACACTATCACCTATCCGCAAATCTTGGAAAACCATATCACCACTAATCGTAATAACTTTAGAATTTGAGCCCTGTTTCAGACTTTGCACGATACCAACTTCTTCAACAATTCCCGTGAACATTATATAAAACCTCACTTTCTATTAATATATCTTGCCCAAGTTTTGTCATCTGGCAGGTATTTAAGAAAAATGAATCACTCGGACTTTCTACCCCAGGACCTTCGACAGGCGTTTTTGAATTCGAACCCCCAAAAAGCTTTGGGGCAATGTAAGTGTGTACTTTATTTACAATTCTACTGTCCAGTGCTGACCAATTGAGCGTGCCACCACCTTCTAGTAAAATACTATCGACTTTTTGTTTCCCTAACACTTCCATAAGGAACTTTAAATCAATATGATTCTGTTTTTTGGGCGTTAGTATTATCTGACAACCAGCATCCCTATATAGTTTCTGCTTTTGAGTATCTTCGCAGCAAGTAGCAATCAGCGTTGGCACATCTTTCGCTGTTAGAATGATTTGGGAAATCAGGGGGGTTCTCATATGTGTGTCACAAATAATTCTAAGGGGGTTTTTACTATTTTCCAACCGACATGTTAAAAGGGGATCATCTGCAATAACAGTGCCTATTCCAACCATAATAGCCGAAAATCTACGCCGATCTTCTTGCACTTTCTGCCTTGCTATTTCTCCCGTAATCCATTTAGATTCACCTGTATGAGTTGCAATTTTACCATCCATTGTCATTGCATATTTCATGACGACTAGTGGCAACCCTGTTTTTATATAGTGAAAAAACACTTCATTAAGGCCATCACATTCTTTTTTTAACACGTTTTCCACAACCTCAATATGATGGTGTCTAAGAACTTCTATTCCCTTACCCCCAACTAAAGGATTCGGGTCTCTAGAACCAATAACAACTCTTTTAATACCACTTTTTATAATAGCTTCAGTACAAGGCGTTGTCTTCCCGTAATGACAACATGGTTCTAGTGTCACATACAAGGTTGCACCTTGAGGTGACTGTTGACATCTTGATAATGCATTGCGTTCAGCGTGGAGCTGCCCGTAGCTTTCATGCCACCCTTGCCCAATAATCTGATCATCTTTCACAATGACCGCTCCAACCATGGGATTGGGATTAACAAATCCACATCCTTTTTTGGCCCATTCTATTGCCCGTTGCATATATTCAATATCCCTCATTTAACACCTCCATAAAAAATACCTTGAACATAAGTTCAAGGCATTTTAAATATATATAAATAGATCTATATTAAGAAAAAAAAGCTCTGAAATGATAAAATCATTCCAGAGCAATCAATCTAATATACGGCGCAGTAATAGTGCGCAATCTATTTCATCTTCTTTTATCCAGACTTTACTGTCGGCTTCGGAATTACACCGAATCATACCTTGCGGCTCGTGGGCTATACCACCGGTAGGGAATTACACCCTGCCCTGAAGATTGTTATTTAATTTTCAACATGTTTTACAGTATATATTACTTTGAATAAGTTGTCAACACACCGAATCCTACCAATTTTTATGATTATTGGGTTTTAATAGCCGATAGTGCCGACAACTTCATTGCTCTTTTAGCCGGGAAATACCCAGCGACTAAACCTATAATGGTAGAAAATCCTAATGCAAATAGGGATAGCCATATAGGGATGATGGATACATATGTTTTAACATCTCCCCCGTTACCCATTCCCATCAGTCCTCCCGCAAATCCTGCTCCAAATGTGTTTAGTATCCAGGAAGCTAAGTAGCAAAAAACAACCCCTACTGTTCCTCCTAAAAAACCGATAAATGCCGATTCTATTAAAAACATCTTTCGAATATCAGAAATAACAGCGCCTATTACTTTCATGATACCAATTTCTCTTGTTCTTTCATAAATGGCCATAATCATTGTGTTTGTGATTCCTATGGCTGCAACCAAAAGCGATATAGCGCCAATACCACCTAATACAAGTTGAATGCCTTGAGCCATTTCATTCATTTGATTTAATGTGTCCATATTGCTGTATGCAGAGTAACCTAAGTTTTGCAATTCTTCTTGTATAGCCGTTACATTTTTCATATCATTTGCCTTAACTTTTACATTGTTATAGACCTTTTTAGTTTTTTTCTTAGAAATAGGTTTCCCACTTAATTGGGCATCATATTTTTGTTTATCCTCTATTAATTTTATAACATTTTTGATTGGCATATACAAACTATTTGCCGTATCCCAGTTACCTTCGGGAAGTATCCCTACCACCTTCACATCCAACGGCTTAGGTAGCTTTATCTTTTTCGTTTCTCCAGGAAAATTCGATCCCCCCTGGTTACTGTAAGGGTCTAAACTTTCAAATGTAATCTGTGCCCTATCTTCAAAGTAATTAAGTGGGGCTCTTTCCCTATGTTCCCAATTTGGAATTTTACCCTTTTTAATTAGTTCTTTAGGAATTTCAGCGCCCATAACAATTATATTTTCTTCATTAGGTAACATGTCTCTCCCCTCGGAAGCAATATAATCTAGTGCCGCCATCATTTCCGGGTCCATCCCTACTATATTGACTCCCCATGGGGTTACATACTTGCCCATGATTAAGTTGGCATTAACTTGAAGGGTTGGAATAACCATTTGAACATTTTGTATTTTTTTTAAACTCTCAACGGCCATATCATCTAATTGACCTGCCTGATTACTAGTAACGCCACCCTTTTCACTCCAACGATCACCTGACGAGTGAACTTCTATAACTGTTAGGCTCCCCCATTGTTCTACCTGGCTTTTAAAATTAGCACTCATTGCCAGGCCTAGGGAAATCATTAAAACAATAGAACTTGTTCCTATTATTACACCAAGCACTGTTAAGGAGGTTCGTAACTTACGCCGCCATAAGTTGCCGATACTCATACGAATTAAATCTATATTATTCATCTAAATCAAATTCAATTTCTTTCGCTTCTTTTTTCTTTTTACGGATTACTACAGTCGTAATAATAGCAGCGGCTAAAATTGCAATAATACCAATAATGATTGGCAACTTACTCTTTTTTTCTTCTTCTGGAAAAGGCATTTCCCCCATATCACCTGGGAATTCTTCCATCATTTCCATGACTTCAAGATCAAAGTCTCTACGAATTTGAACAATCTCTCCTGTAGCTTCTTCATATTCTACCACAACAGTTCCTTTTAGCATTCCGGCCATTTCCGGAAGGATTGTAGGTGAATAATACTCACTAGCTCCTTTTTCAAAGGTTCCTACAAACATTTTATTCTCTTGAACACTAAATCCTTCTCCCTCAGTATAAATCATAAGGTTACTGATGTTTGTTTTACCTGTATTATATAAGTTTATGTTAAGGGGCATTGGTACGCCTACTGTAAACATGTCCACTTCAATCTCTGCAATGTCTACCCGAGTGGTTTGTTCTACTGGAATTCCGATGTTTTCAGTAGCTGTTATTGGATTTCCATCACTATCTTCATATTCAAGTTCTAATTGTACTTGGTATGTTTTTGGAAGCGCATTAGGAATTGTATACATCGTAATATTTTTAGTAACTATTTCTTGTGGGGCTAAGGAAGAAATATAAAAGGTATTACTGGCATTGACAGGGGTAAATACATTGCCTGCATCATTTTCCCCTTGCTCTTTAACGGTTAAATTTGCCTTTAAGTTGTTAACAGCTTTAAGTTTATTTGTATTTAAAAATCCAATCTCTAGATGAAATTCTTCCCCGGCTTTTACAACTGTTGGTGTTACTTTATATTCCCCAACAATTACTTTAGGTTGCCCTTTTTTGATTTCGTTGGGATCTTTTGGTTTTTCTTCTGCTTTTGGATTATTAATGTTAACACTTGTATATTGTTTAAAAGCAATTTGTTCCTTCTCTATAACCGCGTCATAAGTGACTTCTATTTTAATCGGATAGCTTTGGCTTTTTGCATTTGCTGTAGCAGATAGAGTGACACCATATTGTTGTTTTGTGCCTTTTTTCATATCCTGAATCATAAATAGGTTTTGGGAATGAGGAACGATAGCTTCTGGATCTTCGGCTGATACTGAGATTTTTACATTTTTAGCATTTCCCTGAAGAGCAGCTAAAGTAAATTTAACATTGAATTTTTGACCTACCCCCATTGTTCCACTAGGGCCAATGATATTTTGGACCAATACCTCTCCACTAGCCGACGCCCCTCCTGTAAGGGGGATATATATATATTGCTCTTTATCTTTATTAGGCTCCCCTATTTCATTCTCATAAGAATAAGTAATTTTAATAGGCAGCATATTTTGTTTCGAATTAGGGGCTATTTTAACAGTGAAATTAGCAAATCCAGATTCTTTGGCTGCTATCTTTGAAATATATTTCACGTTACTGCCACCAACGATTGCCATTTCTTCTTTGTTTTCAAGTTCAACCCTTACTTGCTTTGCTTCAGAATCTCCTACGTTACTGACTCTAATTCTAATAGGTTGAGGCGTTCCCGGCTTAATTTCCTCTAAGCCTTCAATAGAAAATTCAAGTTGAGGTGGCATAAAGTCACTTGTCACACGAAGTGAAACTGTTTCTGTACTCCCTGCAAGATTAAATTGTAATTTATAATTCCCTGCCTTTACTGCTTTACTTGTTTCAATTTCAAAAAAAGCTCTTGATGATGATTTTGGTGAAATTGATGATATTTTAAAATTTGCAGCATCTTTAATAGAAATACCCTCAACTTTTTCCCCTTCAATTGTTACACTTATTGCAGGATTTCTAACGGTAGCTGTTCCTGTATTTTCAATTAAGACATCAACCTTTTTGCTTTCACCGGCTACAATGGCAATTTGTGATGTATCCTTGAGTTTTAGGGTTCCCTTACCGTCAGAAACCGCCTCAACATCTAGTCTGACACTAGTGCTAGCCGGGGGCACATCTCCTCCCGACTTTAATTTAGCTATTACTGTAACGCTTATATCAGGACTACCTCCTAAATAGGTAAGTCCCCCAATATACAAATCATTTGTAGAAGCAGTTGATACTGAAGCCCTACTTGTTCCGCTACCAGTGTCAACTGCACCACTAACATTTGCATAATCAAAGTACAATTCATCTCCTGTTTGCGTTATTTCTAGATAAATACCAAATGTATCTCCTGCTTCTAGTTTAGATTTGGTTACACTAGCACCAATTATTTCAAAACCTCCTGTAGTTTTTGGTGCTGTTGGTGCTGTTGGTGCTGTTGGTGCTGCTGGTGCTGTTGGTGCTGCTCCCACTCTTTGAACCCCCATCACTCCTACAACTATCACCGTCGCCACTATAAGTGACATTAATCTATTGATGCCTTTCATAAATAACTTCCTTTCCTTTATTAGTGTTTGCTTCTATTTTTGCTATATTTCCGTCTTTCATGGTTACAATCTTATCTGCATATATTGCAATTTCCGGATCATGGGTAACAATAATCAACGTCTGCTTGTACTCTTTTGCAATTCCTGTAATAATATCCATAACCTCTAGCGTTGTTGCTGTATCTAGGTTCCCTGTAGGCTCATCAGCAAATAAAATCCGTGGCCTGTTAATAAAAGCCCTTGCAATACTAACCCGTTGCTGTTGCCCACCACTCATTTCACTCGGTTTATGATTCATCCGATCTTTTAGCCCGACCGAAATCAACATTTCTTTTGCTTTTTTTTCCCTTTCACCTTTTTTAATCCCTTGAAACATTAACGGTAAACTAACATTTTCTAATGCCGTCAAGGATGAAATAAGATTATATGATTGAAAAACAAATCCTATGTATCGTTGCCTAAATTTTGCAAGCTGCACTTCATTTAACTTTTCAACCTTAATATTTTTTATAGAAATCGTACCTTTTGTTGGCTTTTCAAGGCCCGCCAGCATATTTAAAAGCGTTGATTTACCTGATCCTGATGTTCCAAATAGGCAGCATATTTCCTCTTCTTTAATTGCTAAATTAATATTATCAAGGGCCACTATTCTTTCATTCCCCATTCGATACACTTTACGCAATCCTTCTATTTTAATAATCTTTATCACCTCATCTTAATTCATTTATATTTTAATTCTTTGGACGAAATTCAACTATATTTTGTTCCCAGTATTTATTATACACTATTTCACTGTTAAATTTGTAACAGAATTGTTACATTTTTCAAACAAAATAAGACAATTACAAAAAATGTAATTGTCTTATTTTAGGACCTTCTCTAACACATGACATATAGCCATATCTAATTGTTTACTCATACTCATTTTTATAATTCTAAGACTTTCTGCAAATGGGACTGCCATCTTATAAGGTCTTTTAGAACACATCGCATCAAAAACATCTGCTAGGGAACATATTCTAGCTCCCATTTGTATTTGATCTCCTGATATCCCTAAAGGATATCCTGACCCATCTAGCTTTTCATGATGGGTTAAAATTGTTTCTTTGATTTCTTTAGATAAGTGTTTATTATTTTTTACTATGTTATATCCATTAATAGAATGCTTTTTAATTTCCACAAATTCTTCTATTGTTAAGGTTGATGGTTTATTAAGTATTTCCTCTGAAATCTGCATTTTCCCCAAATCATGTAAAAGGCACCCCATTGCAATTTCATACGTTTGGTATCGGGATAATTCCATTTCTTGTGAGATCATAATCGCTATTACTGTTACGTTGACCGAATGTTCATATGTATAATAATCATAACCCTTCATATCATATATAGTTTCCAAAATCTCACTATTGCCCATCACTTCATTCATAATATCAAAAACAAGCTTCTCATACTTATATATATTCACACTTCCACTTTTGTGAAATCTTTTCAGCTGCATTGCTGCAATCGCCTTACTTTCATCTATTAAATTGTCAGGATTAAAGTCTTTTTTTATTCCTAAGTCAGTAGATATTTTTTTTTCTTTAATATAGATATGGCTAATCCCTAGACTATGTAACTTGTTAAGATAGGAAATTTTATAGGTTGTTCCTTCAGCTAGCCACTGGGCACCTTTATGGTCCCAAACATCCTGTGCTAATATTTCCCCGCCTTCTAAACTATCAATTAGCACACGTTTCATCATAGGCCCCCCATCTCTTGTCGCCCTTGTAAAGTATTGATAGATCTTCGTACTCTTATCTCTTTCTACATTTTACTTTCTTTTTGGATAAAAATCAATCCTATTCTACCCATTTTACACTTATGTAAATATTAAATTTTATTCCTTGCTGTAGGATAGCGCATTTTATCACAATATGGATTTTCTTAGCCTCGCATTATCTATTGCCCCTTTGGCACAGAGTTTCCCATATCCCCAGGATGGATCAGGAAATACAATTCCTGGAATATCTCTTTTGGCCCCTCGCAATAAGTAGGCTTTTAAGGATTCCGCATATAAAAACGGATTATTTCCTTTTGTAATCCCCCATGCAATCGTTATGAAACTTACGGTATTGATAATATGCATATAAACAGCTGTACCATTAATAGCATAAAGGCTTCTGACATTGTAGTAAATAGCCTTGGGTCCGCAATATGTAAGGCTAGGCTAGAAAAAGGTTTAACAGTAAGACAATTATCAGAATCAGCAGATGTTACCATGGAAATGGTTAACCTTTTAGAAAATGATACTAATGTCCCTGGAATTAGATGTTTAATTAGAATTGAAAGCATATTAAAAGTAGATATTGGCAAGTACGATAAGCGGTATCGCTTTTCTATTAACGCAGCAACTAACTTGAGAGTTACTAGGACAAACTTAAAAATGACAAGGCGTGAATTTGCTGATTATATCGGTTGTGGTAAATCTAATTTAGACAACTGGGAATATACCGACAGCCCTATATCTAAAAAACACTTTAATAATTTGATTGAAAAACTTGGAGATAATCTCTATATTGAATAAGCACAAAAAAGACCCAGGGGCTAATGCCCTTGGGTTATATTGTTGTCATTCTTCTGTTTTTCATTTTCTTTGCAATATCTGCTTGTGTTACATGGGTATATATTTGCGTTGTAGTTACATGTCCATGACCTAGCATTTCTTGTAGCTCCCGGATGTTAAAATCTCCACTCTTTAGAATTTCGGTAGCGAACGAGTGCCGCAATGCGTGAGGATTAACTTCTTTCTTCTCTTTACCATCCTGGATGAATACCCCGGCTTTTATTGAAGTCCTGTAAGTCATTTCTCTAATATATCTAGTATCTAGCTGGCCACTTTTGAAAGTGCAAAAGAAATAATTACCCTCTGGCCTATGCTTCAACCAGTTTTTACATGATTTAATCAAGCTTGGATCCATGGGGACATATCTATCCTTTTCACCTTTGCCAGCTTGCACATATATCATTCCACTTTCAAAATCCATGTCCTGTGGGGCTAGATTTGCCACCTCCGACACTCTAAGTCCTGCCCTATACATTATCATCAAGATGGCATGATTCCTTGCCCCAGATGCGCATTTTTGGTTTATAGCGGATAATAGCTTGACTGCTTCACTCTCACTTATAAATTTTGGTAATTTCTTAGACATAATTAATCCCTCCCTATTTTCAGACTCTGTTTAAACCCATACATTTCTTTCTCTAAATCATAATGGCATATATCATCCTCTGCCCATATATCCTCCAAAGTCTTTTTTACTGCTCCACTATCAATTGCTAAAAATGTTAAAAGTTCTTTTGCATCTTTTGCGTATCCTTTTTTAATCATCTTTTTAATTTGACTCATTTTTAATTCCTCCTAATCCGTATTTTATATCAGTAATTATTTAAAACAAAAACACCAATCGACTCAATTTTATTAAAATTGTAGAAGGGTCTTTAAGTTCTTTTACATTCTTATAATTCTTATACATTCTTGTTTAGAGCCAGTGACTGTTACCTAACTGTTACCTAGCTGTTACTTTAAATGAGTTTTTAAAACTGAAAGCCCTATATCTATTGACTTATAGGGTGTTACTTGCCTGTTACCTCTTTTTACAGTTATTTACAACTAAATTATTATCTGAATATTTAAAGAACCTCCCCGAAACTTACTTTTTTATCTCCGCATCCTTGCCATTAATCCCACCATAGGAATCTCTTTATATCCAAAAAGATAGTAATCATCTTCGCCATATTCAAGCTTTGTTTTAACCCATGCGTCGGCTCCATGTATATTGAAAAAATGGTCTGATTCTAGTAAAAACTCTATGTCATATCCAGAAGCAAAACTATCTCCGTTTGGCAATTCGTATCTATCATCACTGTTTTTGGATAAGGCTCCTGTATAGGCTATCGGTCTATTAAGGTATTCAACTTTACGTTTTATATCGTCTAGCCTATCCATCATGCTCATTAACTGGCCTAGTAGTAGTAATTGCTCTGGGTCAGTGTAATCAATATCAAGTCCACTTAAATCGTCGTATTTATCGTAGGTGGATTGTTTTATTACTGATCTAACACTAGTAGTAATCTTAGTAAGTTCGGATAGTACCTTTTGTAAATCATTCATAGCTATACCTCCTAATTTATATAAGTGTTTAATGCTACATACCGCCGTGTTTGGCGGTTTCGGCTATTCAAGCCATCATCAGTGCAGCTTTTTCTATTTATTTAACATTAACTCTAGTGTCATGAAATTACTTTCTTTTACATCCTCTGCTAAACTCGTTGCTATGCTGTACTTTTTGGTTTCGATTCCTTCGCCTGTGTAATAGTCTGCTTCTATAAATGGAATGAATAACGCCCCTGCTACAATTGTTAGTAAAATTAGTTTTTTCATTTTATTTTCTCCCCTTATTTACGTATATTGGCTTTTTTCCGTATATCTTCATGTAGTGTCTTTCATCGCCCCACTGGCCACTGTTGCAGCCACTAACAACCGCTATATAGTAAATTATGCCTTTGACGTCCTGGTAAAGATCCCAGTTGTTTCCGCCGCTATCTTCTATTTGCTTCATTTCCTTTATTGCCTCGTCACCGTATACCCATTTATTGCCCTTCAATGCTGCAATGTATTTTGTGTTATATGTTGTTGTCATTTCATCAACTCCTCTGTTTGTTTTTAGTTTCTTGAACTTCTTAGTAATTTTCCATTGACTGTTATGTCAAAGTAGCTCCACTTGGAACGACCTTCCTTTTGCCTTGCGTACTCTTTGTTGAATAGCTCATGTGCTCTGCCTAGCTCGCAATCTACAACCTGTGACTCCTGTTGTATATCCTTGGCGGATCCGTTGAAACAATAGAATACTATTTTCTTTTCACTCATTGGGCTTGCTCCTTTCTTTTGAATGTTTTTCCAATGGTAGGTGGTTTTTTAAGGGATGCCACCGTAAACCCTCGGATTAAACTAATTCAAACATTAATTCGTTAACATCATTAATTGATGCGTGATTAAGATCGTGTGTTGTTACTACGCTTACTAAATAGTTGCCATGAAAATCATAGTAATTTTCTGCTAACCCCCTCAACTTGCATTGCATACCGTTCATATCAAAATCAAGACCGTACTTTTCTGACAGATCAGGAATTTCACAAATTATAATTTGCTTTAAATGGCCTGACTTTTTGTGATAAATTCGGTCGTTTTCCGGATCGTCCGCTTCGTTCGTAATAATGTGAAAAATGTTTAAGCAATGCCACCTGGTAGAAGGTCCGTTCTCTTCAAACTCAATTTCCATCTTGTCCTGTATCATCTGTGCCATCCAGCTTGTATCTTCAAGATTCCTTACTGCGTTTGATATTTTAGATTTTCCCATTTCGCCACCCCCTTTAATAACTTAGTTAACTAATCTATTAACTTAATTATAACATATAGTACCGAATAGTCAACCATTTATGTTAAAATAGTTCATCTTTCTAGTAACTAATTTTGACAACTAAATAACATTGTTATATAATCTAGTTAAAATATAAAAAGGGGGAATAAAGTGTTAAACTATGAGCCTTTGCGTATATTGTTAGTAAAAGAAAAGCTAAACCTAAAGTCTTTGACACGTGCTGGTGTACTCACTCCTAACAACTCTGTAATATTAAATAATGATACTGGATATGTAAGTCTTAAAACGCTTGACGGTGTACTGAACCACCTTAGCCGAGAACTAGGGCGCATTATTACACTAGATGACATCATAGAGTTTGTACCAGATAAACCAACAACTCCACAAAAAGAATAAAAAAAGGGTAGACTATAGAAACTAATCTATAATCTACCCTTAAATTTTAATCTTGGCCCTTCTCTTCTTTCAACATTCTTTTATATGTTCTTTTGCCATACATTAAAATATAATATTTATTTCCCAGCTCTTCTGTAATCTCTTTAAAAAACACATTATAATTATTATCCATGTATATCATTTGTTCGAACTCATCTATATACTTCTCCATAACCTCTAGATTTCTTCCAGATCCATCCTTGTGGTATATATAATTTCGATAATGCGCCTTAATTTCTCTCTCTAATTCTAAAATTGGGAAATATATTTTGTTATAAACATATAACTTATTCTTTTTATTAAAATCATAAAAAAAGTCAATATCCCTATAAGCTATACCTAGAGAATATAAGTCCTTATCATATAATCTAATAAAAAAATCAATCTTATCTTCTGAAGGTGTGCTCTTATAATATTTATTTATTTCCCTTAAATACTCTTTGGTGTGAATATAAAACTCTTCCAACACTTCCAACCTCTTTATCCTGTAGGAAACAATAGATGTTATCAGTGTTACAATAGCCCCTCCAAATATCCCAATTAAAATATCATAGTAAATTGCCAACTGTGAATTAGCATTTATTAAAAAAGCTAAACAAATAGTAACTAAACTAACAAGACCAGTTATTATGATTGAATTCCTGTATATCTTCATATAATTTCCCCTGTCTATATTGTTATTATATATTAGATTAACTTCTACATTCCACGAGTACCAATTTATTTAATGATACCTGATACTGCATTTTTAAATAATTGGTACATTGCTTGCCCTTGTCCTGGATCTAAAGCTAAGCTGATAGATAAACTAACCATTGTACCATAGAATATATTAGCCCAATCCTTTTTACCCATGCGTTCAGATGATTCAATTAGGTAATCAAGTTTTCCATTAATGATTTTAGAATCTTCATCATCATTGTTAACCACATTTAATAAATAACCTTTTATACCTTCAATTCCAGCTTGAATCTGTTTAAATTCTTGATGAGTAAATTGTTGCATATTATCTTCTAATTCATATTCAATATCACTAAATTCTTTTATTTTTTCCAGTTGTTCCCATAAATCTGGTTGAGATATTTCTCTTGCTAAATAAGTTAACCACTTTGAAAAACATTGTACTGTATCATTCCATGAATATTGTGTTTCAGTCTCGTATCTTATATTGTATCCAGGCGAATATAAACAATTAAAATTACCTTCAGATATTTTAACTCCAAAAAGATATTCTGTATCTTTATATTCTAAGCAAGAAATCTTTTCCTTTCTACCAACTTCTTTACCCCATTCGAAATTAAAAGGATCTAATTCCCTTCTTTTAATTATTTCTAACAATTGATTCTTTTGACTTATCATTAATTCCATAAACATCCCCCTTATTTATACATTGATGTATCTATTATACACAAGTTGTCATTTTATTGCATAATATTTATTATTATCAATGCCGTTATACCTTACATACAACTCAACTACAAAACTATCAGTAGGTATGTAAATGTAAATTATTGGGGGTTGGTATTGTTATTAACGAATGCCAAGTTGACGTGGCTGACAGAGTGTGTCAGGTCCTAGGATGTCAACCTGGGGACATAATGGAGCATGTACCAGATGAACCAATGCCGGAGCAGCAGACAACTAAACAACTGATCTAAATATTAAAGCCAAGGGACTTGATATCCTTGGCTTTTTTGTTGCTGTTATTAATATAGATATAGTCGTTGTTGCTCTGTTGTTATACCGTAACTATGTTCTTTATGGTTACAATCAAATGGAAATTAGTAACACGGATCCTTTCACCGTGTTGTGAATTGTAGTGCGGTAGCTACAAGCGATAGCACGTGAGAACTAGTCGATTGGCTGATGTTGTTATTGTTCTTATTAAGTGTTGCCTACATGCCTATGTACTGTGTAAAGGTATTGTGGTTGATTACTTTAGAGCATATACCTCTTGCGTACTTGATCATGCTAACGCTTATTGGGTAGTTCTTAATCAATGTAATCAATAAGCTCTTAACCTTATCTACTTATACTTATATTCCTATTGGTTGCGCGTGGCACTAGATCCCGCATACCTCGCTTTGGCCATTTTCATTGATGATGGTGTCCTTGCCTTACAACTAACAAAACCTTGATGGTGTTGCTTTCTAGCGCTGCCTGAACCCCTCTTGTAATATGTTCGCTCGCCCTAACTGTATGTATTTAAAGCTTATACAACTTACATATATTGTAAATCATTTATGTGGTGCGGTGTGTGGAGTTGCAGTATCATCAAGCCTTAATAAACCCTGTTTTACATACAGCGACACCTAGTTATCGTTACCACATCGTCGGATATTCCTTACTTTAATAGGGCTTTCAGACTTTGAACTCCTGCCCCCCTTTTAATGCTAAACACTTCCCCAGATCCCTTAATTCCCTTCACATAACCCCTATATGTTAGCCTTAAATCTCATATAGTACCGTTTTGGTATGTTTTCGGTACTATATCAGAGCAGTGCAAGCCTTGTAGCTACTGTTCTTTGTGCACTTTTACCACAGATTACAATATACATACATATATGCATCAAATCACCCACTTTTTCTGACCATACGGGGGGGTATCATGGCAGGGCGGCGAAGAGATGGTCCGCTAAAAAATAACCCGTTTCTATAAGCCCAATATAGCCTTAGATATATTCCTCATATGGGTTGTAAATTGTTACTAATACACCTAATTTTATAGTTGTTATGGACATAGAATGCATTGAGTTTCCCATAGCTATTTATTTTAATACTTATTTGAAATGATTTAGGATAATTTTACAATAGCAATAACACGATTTTTCTAATCATGCCCAAATTAAATAACTACCTATATGTTGCTCGAAAATTGCACGATATTTGCACACTACGGTGATTAAAAAAGTGATATACTTATAATTGAGTATAGATATCTTAATTAAGCACTGGTGTAAAAGCCAAGTGCTTTTTTATACGGTTTTTTCATACTCTAGATATTTAAGACAATTAAGACAAGAGGGGCCAAATCCAAAAAAACAAGTCCCCATCCCTTACAATTGAGTAGGTGCAAGCCTTTTACACATATACTCAATTCGGTACACATAAAGGGGTTTATATACTCATTCAGGTACATGTGGTGGTGATTAGATGGATGACAAGGTCATTGTGGCACACTTGGTGTCCGATAATACGGGCGAAATAACAGATGCCATATACCCAGGTGACAGAATAGTAAGAGGTGAAAGTAGTGAAAGTTATAGGAAGTATGTAAAAAACAAATCTAAAGATGAACCCTCTTATCAAAAATGGGATTTAGATAACTTTTACAGAGCCAATATTTCAGAACTGACTTTACTATTAGAGGATTTGTCGCAAACTGAAAAGGCTTTCTTATTTTCCATATCTCCCTATATATCCTTTGAGGATTGTCACTTGAAATACCATAACAATGCAGATATGGGTACAGAGGATTTGGTGAGAATAACAAAGATGCCAAGAAACACTGTTTATAAAACTATAAAATCACTAATAGATAAAGATGTTCTATATAAGGGTATGAATAGTAAAACAAGGCAATACTTCGTTAACCCTTGGATATTTAGCAAAGGTAGTAGGATAAACAAGGTCCTAAAAACCATGTTTGGGAATTACGAGATCAGGATTTTAGGCAATAAGAGATGGAAAGACCTCTAGGACAATATAAACATAGGCGACTTTTAGTTATGTCAATAAGTGAAACTAGCAGTTTCTGCCTATATCCCCCCAAAAAAAGCAAAGCCGATTCCCCCTTTCTGGCTTTGCTTTTTATATCAAATTATTGGAGCTGATACTATGGCACGTGCAGTCTACACTACAGATGAATATACCGTTGTAAAAAGCAAACGTGGTCATGTGATTGTAAATACAAAAGGGACTTTTGATAAAAATCATGCACATATTAATAGATTATCGACTTGTAAGATGGTAATAGGATTGATTAAAAAGAATATTGTCCCAGATAGTTCTTATTTGAGAGAAACAGTTAAAAGGCTATCGTTGGACAGCAAATACATAGACAAAATAAATAGCAAAATTGAAAAAGACAAGAATAGACAATATTACTTAAATCCTTCCAAAGGGGTGACTAGAAGATGATACCTAGAAGCATTATAGGAAA
>DUUM01000125.1 GCA_012841565.1 Candidatus Epulonipiscium sp.
CTTCAAATGCTAACGAATATAATGACAAAATTAAGGTAGGAGGAAAAAACAATGAAAAAAAGAATAATTGCTTCAACTCTAGCGCTAATGTTGTGCCTATCCCTACTGCCTTATGAGGTGTTTGCAAACCTTCAAAGTCCTATACAAGGAATTTCAGTGGATTCCATTGTAGGACATACCAAAGAGATGGATCAGATCAGGCCTAAAGTAGAGCTTATGTTTGCGCAGCCTATTCCATCAATACAAGATGATACAACATCAGGCTCAGTAAATGGAACGGAATTACATGGGTTAAAAGATTACTATTACCAAGTAGATATTAAAGAGCATCCAACTGGGAAAAGCTTTAAATACCCAGAATCACCTAGGCAATTAAAAGAAGGCTGGGGGATTGAGCCAGAGCCTGCAGAAAATACTTTAACCAATGGAATTCCTGTACAAGGGTTAGATAATGGAAGACTTTATAAAATGTCTATTATACCTTCTCACTATCATCAGTATAAAGATAGTGAAGGTAATAGGCTTCCTGATAACTGGGCCCCGCGTACAGGAGTGGCTCATCCATTTGAGTATGTTCTAACTGACTTTGATACGAGAATGGAAGGTAAGGGTGGGAGCATCGAAGTAACTTGGGAAGATGCCGGATCTGCTGATATAGATTATCAAATTGGATATATTCAAGGGAACTATGAGGGACAATCATTAAACCAGATAAAAAACAATAATACAGTTAACAATATTAATTATATATCCCCAGGTGATATAAAAACCCACGCAAAGCCATATAGGGATCCCCAAACGAAAAGGACTAGATTTAGATATACCATAGAAGATGACATCGCCGTGGGGCAAATGTATTCTGCCTATGTTGTTTCAACCACTGAAAGAATTGATAACAAAATAATTTTAAAAAATAGGGAAACTCCTAAAGTTGTAACTGCTACTACAGAAATAGGCCTGAATGTTTACAATGTAGGTAAAGATAAAATAAGGCTAGAGTGGGATCCAAAACTTTTCCACGTAACAGATGGAGAGTACAACCTAGTACAAACACAAATCAAAGAGTATAATGTAGGACAAGAAAGTGGCAGGGTGATTGCTACTCTATACGGAAAAGATGGAGTAGATATAGGGTATTATGAGTATAGGGAACCTAAAATAAGTACTTATTATCAACTAATATTGATATATGAGCATAAAGCTACAGGGCAACCACTTAAACCAGAACCTCAAACTGCAAGGGTCCTATATGTTCCGGGGGAACTAAGAACAAAACCAACGACACCAGAAATTCCAAAGCCAATAGGTCCAAACACAACTGTAACAGCAGACAACAAAGGTGAATTTCTAGTGCCAGGAGACTTGCTACCAGATGTTCCTCTTGTTGATCTTTGGAAAAACAATCACACATTCCATGTCAATATGGTAACACCGCCAAATATTAACTTTGTATGGTCTGCTTATAAAGAAGATTTATCTTTACTATATGATATATGGGTCACAGACGATTTAAAAATAGCCCAGTCGGATGCAGTTCCAATTATATCAGACTTATCATTTACTAATGAGCAAAATAAAGAAGATATTTTATATAATAAGGATAAAGAAGAAGTAGTAGGCTTTAGGCATACCATAGGTGAATACTACGATTCCCAGATGCAAAAACGTCCCCTTGTGCCGAACAGAGTATATTATGTTAAAATTCTTGCTAAGAAAAAATACGGTGATGAACTGGAACCTTCTTTACCAGCCATTGTGGCCATTATGTTTAACTCGGATGGAGAAATTTTTGCTCCACCAATTATTAGCAAGCCACCCCTAAAAATAGAGCCAGAAAGCATATCTTCAACATCTATTACCATAGAGTGGTTGGAAACCTGGTATGAAATAATGGCTAAAGATCCAGACGAAGAACAAGAAAAGGCAAAAGAGTGGAATGCAAAGGTTTACACAGGAGTAACAACAGGCCCGGCAATATCCTTCGTCCATAGGGAAGGGGCAAGAGAGCATATCCTAAAGCGGGAACAAAATATTGGGATTCTTAAAAATATCATAGGTACAAAGAAATATAATGATGACTATATAGACAGGGTTGTAAACCTTGGAAAGAATGTAGAGTATGAATATAAATTCACACCCTACGAGGAAATACTAGAAGGATTAAAAAGCTATAACGTTACAACGATTGATGAAAAAACAATAGAAGAATATATTGAAATGTTAATGCGGGATGAAACAGATCCAAATCAAGATTATGGGTGGAGGAAAATCACACCTAAAACAGCTGAAGACGATGAATATACACAGTGGAAGCAACATACACAAGGTAGCCTAAAACCAAACACCAGTTATGTGTTTTTTATAAAACCA
>DUUM01000126.1 GCA_012841565.1 Candidatus Epulonipiscium sp.
GTTAGGGTTTGTTGCGCCTCTGTATTATTTTCAATCTTAGCTTCAATTTCTTGAACCTGAACGAAAACATCTGAAGTGTTTCCAGTTTTCAATTTCTGGAGTAAGGGCTTTAAAATAAGCTTGTGCCCAAATATAAGCTTTTGCATCATCACTATAAATGCTTGGTGTATATTCTCTTCCTTAATAAAAAGCATGGAGCACGCTTCAAGGTTTGCAACATGTTTAGGGCATCCCCAAGCAATATATTGATTGCTCTTTCCCCCGTGAATTCTCCTCCTAAAGTTACTACCACATTCAAAGCACTTAATCTTTCCAGAGAAGGCATATCGTTTTAGGTATTTGTGGCTACCTCCAACCACACCTTTTTCTTCTGCTCGCTGATCTATAAGAAGGTGTGCTGCTTCAAAATCCTCTCGGCTAATAATCGCTTCATGATGATCTTTTATAAAATATTGACCCTTTTCTCCCTTATTCTTGTGTCTGATAAAATTCTCATCGGTGTATGTCTTTTGAAGGAGTAAGTCCCCAGTATACTTTTCATTTCTTAGAATACCTAGGATGGTAGTAGCCGTCCAGTTCCCACCCCTTTTTGTAGGGACAGCTTGATTATTTAATTCTCTAGCAATTATATGGGAACTCATGCCTGATAAAGTATTGGCAAATATTCTTTTGATCACTCGAGCTTGCTGCTCATTTATTTCCATCTTTCCACCTACATTGTCATATCCATAAGGCGGATACGATATTTTATAAGTTCCATTTTTAAAGCGTCTTTGAATGGACCACTTACTATTCTCAGAAATGGAAGTTGATTCACTCTCAGCAATACTGCTTAAAATAGTTAGCATCAGTTCACTTTCCATGGAGCCAGTATTAATGTTCTCACTCTCAAAATATATAAATATGCCAAGGTCAATCAGCTTCCTAACAATCTCTAAGCAATCAATGGTATTCCTAGCGAATCTACTGATGGACTTGGTCACAATAAAGTCTATCTTTTTACTTTCGCAATCAGCTATCATTTTTAGAAGTTCGGTACGCTTTTCCTTTTTTGTGCCTGAGATACCTTCGTCATAATATATCCCTGCAAACTCCCAGTCAGGATTTGATTTTATAAAGGACTCATAATGTAGCTTCTGTGTTTCAAGGCTTATGAGCTGGTCCTTACTATCTGTTGATACTCTGCAGTAAGCAGCTACACGTAATTTTTCCTTACCTTACATACAAATAAAAAAGGAATTCCAAGACTAGAACCCTAATTGCAGACCTTACTGCAATTAGGGTTCTAATCCTGGAAATCCTTTATCTATAAGCCTTTCAGGCTTATTCCCTTGACATCAATACTACCGTCTCAACGTGGGTTGATAGGACAGAATGAATGTCTTTGGAACCGTTCGTTAGTAGGAACATATCGATATGTTTTTCTTACATTACAGGTAAGTGGAAACATATCGACTACATTTTCATAATTAAACCCAATGTTATATATTAGCTTGCTCATTGAAATTTACGACATTTATAAAAAGCGTATCAGGCTTTGAGTTGTATAGCTAAACCTCAAAGTGGCCCGAAACCCCTGGAGTTTTATACCAAAACTACAAAGTGACCCGAAACCCCAGCTATTTACATGCTAGCACTAGTCCTCCAATAACATTTGATTCATTCCACCGCACTACTGGCTAGTTTTTAAAGTGTTTTTCCCTCATTTTATAATACTTTAAATTAATACCTGTTAGATAAATGATTAAACCACTTATTAACAATATTAAAATGCTAATAATTATACCTATCCCTGTAATTATTAGTATTTCAGCTATTAAAATACAAGCAATAGCACCGCCTAAAATACAATTACTACTTATCAAAAATAGTATATATCCTATTTTTTTAAGATCTTTCAATAGAAAATATTGCACTACTTGAAAAATAATAATTAATCCAAAAGTTATTATCCAACTATATCCAAAAGCTTTTTTAATTAACAAAATTTCTATTATTAAAAATACAACTATACTAATAATCCTTAACTTTAAATGAATACTATACCATCTCATAGTGGATTTTAATTCCTTTGCCCCAGAGTAATCTCCATAAGATTCTATTCTAGGAATAACTTTTGTCCTAGCGATTTTATCATGTAAGCTCACCCTATCCTTTTTCAATATAGGGTATATTAGCAAGAAGGGGAAAAAAATTAATGTTACATATTTTAATATACATCTTAGAAAAATTTGAGTAAACTTAATCTTATCATTATTATTTGATACAATTTTAACTTTTAAAAGCTTTTTTCCTATATCTGCTTTAAATATATACGAAATAATTGAATCAAATAATGTGAAACTTATTAGAAGCGAACCCCCTGATAACAGTGCTGTTGGGATAGAAATGGCTCTTGTTATTGCATCTATAAATATCCTCGGAAGAAAAATCGCATCAATACTCAAATCTACTGTGTCCAAAATCTCATAACCTGTAAAATGTTGTATATCAGCCAATTCTTGATACTTAAAAAATATAAAGTTTGCTAATAAAACTGTTGGGATCATAATTATAATTACATTTAAGATATATGCTAAAATCCTTGACATATAATACTTCATCTCATAGTCCTCCTAACATATTATCTAATTTCTCTTGTTTTAACTAGCTGGTTTAAATCTTTTGTCTGCAAAATGGTGCGTGAAATTAGCCATTGCATGGCTCTTGTGTGATTTCTTTTTAATTTCATCTCCCATAACATCAGTACGTGCGTATTTTACAGCAGATGTAACATGCTTACCCAACCCATTTACCTGATCCCCTTCTATCGCTAATCTTTTTACTTTCTCCTTTTCTTTTTCTAAGGCCGCTACAGTAGCTTTGCTCTCTTTACTTATCGGATTGAAAAAAATACCCATCCCATTAAAGTATACTAACTCCTCTAGCCCTTCGGATTTATCTTTTTCAATTAGTTCTGCTGTTGCTCTTTGGGCAAGCA
>DUUM01000127.1 GCA_012841565.1 Candidatus Epulonipiscium sp.
CGACAGGAATAATAGATCCGATCACTGGATTGTTAACTGAAGGTCTTGCAGTCCTTGAAAGGGATGAAAAAGGAAAGCCAAGTTCGGAAGCTCATTTCCTTCCAGGCAGAACAGATTATTATATTGACGAAAAGTTAAAGTATAGTATTAAAAATAATGTTGCTTATCCACTACTTGTTCCAATCATACACCGACCTGATGCAGTAAGGCCATTTGGTAGGAGTAGAATTACTAGAGCAGGAATGTATTATCAACGATACGCAAAAAGAACGCTAGAAAGAGCCGACATAACAGCAGAGTTTTACAGTTTCCCTCAAAAATATGTAACTGGAATTAGCCAAGATGCAGAGCCAATGGAGACGTGGAGAGCAACAGTATCATCTATGTTACAATTTACAAAAGATGGTGAAGGGGAATCGCCAAAGCTAGGGCAATTCACTACCCCTTCAATGTCACCCTTTACCGAACAATTAAGAACAGCGGCATCAGGATTTGCAGGAGAAACAGGTTTGACGCTAGACGATCTAGGGTTTGTTTCAGACAACCCTTCAAGTGTAGAAGCAATAAAAGCATCTCATGAAAATTTAAGGCTTGCAGGAAGAAAGGCTCAAAGAAGTTTAGGCAGCGGGTTTTTAAATGTTGGATATTTAGCGGCATGCTTAAGAGATGACTATCCATATCTAAGAAGTCAATTCTACCAAACAAAAGTAAAGTGGGAGCCATTATTCGAAGCAGATGCAAGTACATTATCGCTTGTTGGGGATGGAGCAATTAAGATTAATCAAGCAATCCCTGGTTATATGACAGGGGAAACTATAAGAGATTTAACAGGAATTAAGGGAGCTGGTGAATAATGAGGAATGAAAGATTAGAAGAATTAATGAAGCGAGAAGCAGAAGAAAACCTAATAAGGCAAAGGGAAATAGAAGCAAACCCATTGTCTCAATACAGTAATACACAACTTAAAGAAGAATTAAGAAGAAGAAAAAGACAGTAGGTGATGAATAAATGGAAAAAGATATTGCTCCTGGACTCCTTGAATTAATCGAAAATGAATTCAATGAAAAAACACTTAATAGCAGAGAAGTAAAAAAAGCTATCCAGGCACTGGAAGGAAAAAGGGCAACCTACAAAAATGCTAATGAATTTGCTATTGAAATAGGTGACATATTATCAGAAGTATTAAATACCCATATAACGGTTGGAACATTACCGGATGGGAAAATGTATTACAATATAGCCGATAGGGTGCTAAATCCTACTATGCAAAAGAATTTTGATTTAATAACTGGATATGCAATAGACGTTCAAACTGAATTAAATCACGCAGCAGGACTAAGATTAAAAGGGCAAAAACCAAAGCTAAATCAAAGTAGGATAGATGGTATTGTGGAAAGACTTAGTACAGCAGAAGATTTTGAAAAGATTAAATGGATTCTAGATGAACCAATTAAAAATTTTAGCCAAGCCATTATTGATGATGCAGTAAAAGCTAACATGGACTTTCAAGCTAAAGCTGGGCTGAAACCTAAAATAACAAGGGTAGTTGTTGGAAATTGTTGCGATTGGTGCAGGCAAGTAGAAGGTACTTATAAATATGGGGATGAACCACACGACATCTATAAAAGACACCGTTATTGTAGATGCAGGGTTGAATACAATCCAGGAGATGGGAGGGTCCAAGATTCACATACTAAAGAATGGAAAGACCTTGAAAGAGAATCGAAAATAGAAGCAAGGAAGAAAATAGGGATTAAAGAAAAGGATTAGCACTTACTGAGTAGGTGCTTTTATTGTGCTTATTTGGAGGTGAGGGAGTGATTATTTTGGAAGATAAAAACTATTACAACAACGTTATACAAGTCGACACTATCGAAGAAGTAGAGGAATATTCAAAAGAGTGGCGGGGACATCGTAGGTACGCACTAACACAAGAAGATATTGCACATTTATTAAAAGGTGGCTATTTAGTTTTTAGTGATGGAGAATATTCAACAACTTTAAAACTAGAAGATTAGTTATTAGGGGAGGGATAATAGTGGAGACGATTTTAAAAGAAATAGTAAAGGAACTAGCTAAAATACGTAAAGCTGTAGAAAAAATAGCAAACAAATAACAGGAGGCGAGAAGGGCAATGTATGAAATGACGCTAGAAGGATTTTTAAAAGTAGGTAACTCATATTATGGAGAGAACAAAGCAAAATATATGATAATTTATGTATCAGTAGAAGGCAACACACCCGAGATAATAATCAATACAAAAGAAAACTTTAAAGCCAAATTAAATTATTATACGAAAGCTTATAATAATGATTTAACACTTAAAGCAAATAGCAACATTAAAATAGTAAAGTATGACTTTGTTGAGGAATTAAATGATTACTTTGTTTAAGAAGTGATAAAAGCCCACTATTTAGCAGGCTGCTTTTCATATTCCTTTAAAACTAATTCGATTCCTCTATCTAGTAACTTAGACATTGGTATCATAGTATCTTGAGAAAGTTGTTTTAATTGTTCATATAGTTCAGTTTCTACAGCATTAGATATTGGAGTTCTATTCTTTAGACCTCTAGTCATATTTATCACCTCAATCTTATTATAATATATATTGTTAATACTTGCAACTACAAGTAGTTAATGGTATAATATAGTTAAGGAGATGAGGATATGGAGGTGATTCCAATTACTAAGGAAATGTGGAAGGATATAAAAGGTTATGAGGGACTTTATCGCATAAGTAATCATGGAAACATTTTGAGTTGTAGACAAAATATAATTATGAAACAAAAGATAACAAAGGGATATCGAATGGTGGGGTTTACGAAAAACAAAAAACATAAAAGTTATTCGGTGCATAGGTTAGTTGCAGAAGCGTTTATACAAAATCCAAAAGATAAAAGAGAAGTCAACCACTTAGATGAAAACAAATTAAACAATCATGTCAGTAATTTAAAATGGGCTACTTCAAAAGAAAATTCTAATTGGGGAACAAGAAATGAACGAATAGCAGAATTTGTAAAAACCAACCCACCTAAAATATCAAAGAAAATCAAACAAATTGATAAAGATACAGGTGAGATTATCAAGATTTACAATTCAGTATCAGAAGCTAGTGGACAAAACAAATTTCACCAAGGCAATATATCTAGTTGTTTAACTGGGAAAAGAAAATATGCTAGTGGTTATAAGTGGGAATATGTAGATTAAGCACTCGAAAGGGTGCTTTTATTATGCAGTAAGGGGGTGAGCCTTGATTGTGTCTTTATGTAATTAAAATACAAAAAGAAAGGTTAAAGTGATTAATTTATCTCCCAGGGACAGGGTTATCATCTATGACGATTGAAGGAGGATAACAGATGGCTACTGAAACAAGAATTGGTAATCAAAATCCTACTCAATCGGTAATTTTACCATACAAAAAAAGTCTATATCAACAAGCGATTGATACTTATGAGAAATCAGAAAGAACAGCTCAAGAATGGCAAGTCAATTTAGCAAAACATATTTATGCAGTTAACGAAGAGGGTTTATGGATTCATACCAAATTTGGTTACTCCCTCCCTAGAAGAAATGGTAAAAATGAAGTTGTAGTAATTAGGGAAATGGAAGGTTTGCAAAGGGGAGAACAAATACTTCATACGGCTCATAGGACCACTACATCTCATACAGCTTGGGAAAGATTATGCAGATTATTAGACCAAGCAGGCATTGAATATACTTCTCTAAAAGCTACTGGAAGAGAAAGGGTAGAGTTGCCCGAAAGTGGTGGAAGGGTAGAATTTAGAAC
>DUUM01000128.1 GCA_012841565.1 Candidatus Epulonipiscium sp.
AGAAGGCGAAAATATATAAATTAACAGCGAGATAACAGCGATGCCCAACAGAGAAAACATAAAACCACACCAGTGGGAAAAAGGACAGTCAGGGAACCCAGAAGGGGGCCCTCGATTGCTTGTTTCTTCTGTTATAGAACAAATGAAAAACAAAGGAGTTGAGAGCGTTTCTCAAAGTGATGTTAAGGAAACTTTCTTAATGCTTATAAATTTAGAACTGTTAGAAATAAAGGAATTAGTAAAAGATGAAAGGCAGCCAGCAATAGTGAGGATAGTAGGAAAAGAGATGCTATCGGGTAAAGGCTTTAATATAATTGAAAGAATGTTAGACAGGGCATTAGGGAAACCAGATAGTAAGATTGACCATACCAGCACCGACGGCTCAATGTCCCCAAAGGCAATAGAAGTAACTGTAAGAAAGTCTGATGAAAATAAAACATGAGACGACAGAATTATTTGAAGTATTATACAATGAAACCCATAAAGATTTTTACAGTAGGTATAAGATTTTTTATGGTGGCCGTGGTGGGCGGAAAAGTTGGGAGATTGCAACGGCTTTAATCCTTAGAGCATATCAGAAAAAAACATTGATACTTTGTACGAGAGAAATTCAGAACTCCATTAATGATTCTGTATTAAGCTTATTATCCAACACTATCGAGCGACTTAAGTTATCCGCTTTTTTCGAGATACAGAAGACCACAATCATTTGCAAACATAACGGTTCAGAGTTTAAATTTAAAGGCCTTAATGGCATGACCATTGACTCTATTAAGTCTTTTGAAGGGGTTGATTACTGTTGGGTTGAAGAGGCTCACAGTGTATCGAAAAAGAGTTGGGACGTACTAATCCCAACCATCCGAAAAGAAGGCTCTGAAATATGGGTGTCGTTCAATCCTGACCTTGCAACAGATCCAGTTTATGAAAGATTCGTTTTAGAAACGCCTGAAGACGCATTTGTCCAGAAAGTTTCCTATCTAGACAATCCTGATTGTCCACAAACTTTAATAAAGGAAGCTAATTATCTTAAGAGGGTTAACGAAGATCTTTACAATCATATTTATTTAGGTGAGATTAGAGATCATTCTGAACATCGTATTTTTAAATGGAAACCAGTATCTTTTGAAGAGTTCAACGCTATACAAGCAACTATATATTATGGTGTTGACTGGGGCAAAGTTGATGCCTGGGGTATCGTCGCAGCAAAGTATCATGATGGACGTTTATTTGTCCACGAACTGAATTATTCATCTGAAAATGAAACGATGGACAATTTAAGTCAAACTCAGATATTAGCATTGCGAGAGCACGAAGAAGGTTTGGTAAAATGGATGTTTGAAAAATTAAACATCCCAAAAGATGCAATAATAGTTTGCGACAATAACAGGCGTGAGAAAGTTCGAGCTTTAAGAGTTGCTGGATGGGAGAGCGCAATAACAGCAAGGAAGGGCAGCGGTTCAATTGTTGATGGTATTTACTCATTATCTCAATTAGAAGTTTTTTATACAAAAGGGAGCAGTAATATTGAGATGGAACAGCTTTTATACAGTTGGGAGGTTGACCGTTACGGACTACCAATAGAAAAACCGACAGATAAAAATAACCACACAATTGACCCAATCAGGTACATTGTTCAGTTTTTAATTACTCAAGGTGTTGTTAGTGTGATTTAATTTGTATATTTGTAAATAATAATAGTTTTTTATTATGGGTGTTTTTGATTTCTTTTATCCTAAAAGGGAGCCAGCCAGTATAACGATGGACGTTATAGATGGTGTTGTAAACTTCGGCTCATCCAGTCTTATTGATTCAGTTTTAAAACATCCAGCCGTTCTTAAAGTATTTGCATTACAATGCGATTTATTTTCACTAGGCGAAGTTTTTGTAAGAGACAAAGATGGTAAGCTCATTGACAATGACCCTTTTTTATCTTTTATTAACAACCCCAACCCATACGAGGAGAAGAGTGATTTTCTTTGGAATTATATGTTTAACCACATGTTGGGGAATGCCTATACGTATGTTGACAGTAAAATAATATCAGATAAGAACAAAGCCTATAATTTAGATAGTTGGAAGGTAGTAATATCTGATGAACTTAAGAAGTTTAGCGATAAACTCATACTATCTTCATCAACTGAAAAATATTTAAATAATCAATCTATTAAGTATATTTTTGATGATGCAACGTCAACAAAAATAGAATGGTCTAAAATAATTCACATACCTGATCTACGTGTAGGCGGACGTTTCAGAGGTGAATCCAGAATTAACGCATTAAATAAAATTATTGCAAATTCAGAGGCTTCTTTGGATGCTGAGAATATCAACATTAATTATTCAGGTAAATTTCTAGTTGCATCTGAAAATACAATTGAGAAACCACCGTTAACCCCTGATGAGAAAAAAGATATTGAGAAAAAGATGTTAGGTGGAAAAGCCGTTCATGCAGTTTCTAAGATGTTAGAGATACGTCGTTTCGTTGAAAATATGGCGAACCTTGAATTAGATAAAAAATATCTAAATGCTTATTACTTAGTTGGCAAGATGTATGGCATACCCAGAGATGTTTTAGAAGCTTATGAGAGCAGTACATTCGAGAACCAGGAGAAAGCAAGAGGCACTCATGTATCTTATTCATTACAAGCAAGGGGCAACGCTCTTATGAACGGTTTTGAGCGAATGTTTGGATATCAAAGTGAAGGCAAAGATATTTTTATAAGTTGGGATCATCTGCCATTTATGCAAGTATTTGAAGAGCAAAGAGCCAGTATAAAAAAAACCAACTTGGATAGTTTAGATAAAATGCTGAGTATGGGATTCACCAAAGAAGAGGCAAACAGTTATCTGGGTACTAATTTTTAATTTTATGGGAACTGACAAAGCAGATAATAAGGCATCAAAAGTAAATAAAGAGAAGTTGAAGCAGTCTAAAAAACGAGTTAAGAAAGCTATTGATAATAATGAAATCGTAGAGAAATGAGAGATAGACTACCAGAATTTGCGACTAAAAAAGAATTATTCAAATACCTTATTGAGAATAAGTCTAAGTTAATAGATCAAAAAAAATCTAAGATTATAACCTTAGAGAGCCCATTCTCGTCATCTTCATTAATTAAGATGGCAGAACCAAAAAGTGCTGAGAGCAATTTGTCAAGTAGCAACAGCCTACGTGTTAAGATTGTAGGTAACACGGCAAATTGGGTAGATCATTATTTAGATTTAGTCTTACCCAAGGCGCCTAACCGCAGTATTAACAATCGTAAACATTTGATTCCTCATCTAAAAGACCACGACTATAAGATTGACTCTGAGATTGGGGATGTAGTGGATATTTACACAGAAAATGTTTCACTTCGTGATTTAGGGTTAGATATTGATGGTTCAACTGAATCGCTTATAATGCTGAGTAATGTCAGAAAAGAATATGACGAGCGGGCATTCAAGAAATACAAAGCAGGGAAAGCGAACCAGCATTCAATAGGCTTGCAATATATGAAGTTAGAGTTAGCGATTAATGACCCTGACGAAGAAAAAGAATATGCAGCTTGGCAAAAATACTACGACCAAATAATAAACAAAGAGGTAGTTGATGAGAGTGGTTTTTTCTGGGCAGTATCAGAATACAAACTAATTGAGATAAGCCTTGTTTTATTCGGAGCAAATGAATTGACTCCGACCTTGGACTCCGCAAAGGCGACTCCAAAAAACGACACGTTTAACGACACTCGTAAATTAGAGGCATTGAATGAATTGTTAAATGTTTTAAATTAAATTTTTATGGACA
>DUUM01000129.1 GCA_012841565.1 Candidatus Epulonipiscium sp.
AAGAGGCCAGATTACTCAGGACTCATGTGAAGGAGGGTATGACATTGAAATTTAGAACAATTAAGCACTTAATAAAAGAAGGAATAGCAGGAATTTGGGAAAATAGGCTGATGTCATTTGCAGCCACGGGGACCATTGTATTATGCCTTATTATACTTGGATTATCTTACTCTATTGCTGCCAATGTAGACTACTTATTAAAGCAAGTAGAATCAACTATAGGTATTACGGCCTATATTGACACAAGCCTAGAACAACCGGAAATAATGGCATTAAAAAATAAAATAGAAGCCATCCCCCATGTAACAATTGTTAGCTACATATCTAAAGACGAGGCGCTAGCTTCTTTTAGCGAAGATCAGAGTATTAAAAACATTATGGATCAGTTTAAAGAGGATAACCCTTTACCTGCTTCTTTTGAAATTCACATGGATGAGCTGGAGAATCAAGAAAGTATTGTTAAATCATTAGAACAATATAAAGAACTTGAACTAAATTATTTTCAAACAGAAACACCCATGCTGGTTCAGCTTGGGAACAGCATTCGTTTAATTAGTTTGGTGGTCATTGCTTGTCTAACTTTGGTTGGGATTTTACTCATGTCCAATACGATTAAACTAACGGTCTATATTAGGCGTAAGGAAATCAACATTATGAAATATATAGGTGCTACAGATTGGTTTATTAGAGGCCCGTTTATCGTAGAGGGGATAGCCATTGGTTTATTAGGGGCTATTATCCCTATATTTGTCATTTTGGGAGCATACAAATGGTTTACGCAAACTATTTATGCTAGTTTTTCATTAATGATGGAATCTGTTAAATTGCAAGAAACAACTGTTATATTAGCAAATTTTATTCCAATGAGCCTTATTATTGGAATTAGTATAGGTGTTATAGGAAGCGGAATTGCTATTAGGAAGCATCTAGATGTATAGGGAGGGCACTAATATGAGAAAAATAATAGCCACACTATTAATCATTTCAATATTTTTACCACTACCTCTTTATGCAGCTAAAGTGGATGAAAAGAAAAATGAATTAAAAGATGTAAAAAGTTCAATTGAAACATCAAAAAAAGAATTAGAGACAACGAAAAAAGACAAAGAGCAAGTTCAAAATGAACTAAGGGCCTTAGATCAAACAATTGTAGAAGTAGAAGAAGAATTAGATAATATCAACAATCAGCTTGAGACAAAAGAAGAAGAATTATATGTCTCAGAGCAAGATTTAGAAGCTGCTATAGAAGAAAGGCAAGATCAGTACGAGAAGGCAAAAGTACGATTAGAATCCATGTACAAAAATCAAAAGGTTGGGTACATACAAATTATATTTACCTCGAAAAACTTTTGGGAAATGCTTAATCGCATGGAATACATTCGTAAAATAGCAGAATATGATAAGCTCATGATGGAAAGAATACAAGATAAGCAGGAAGAAGTGGAAAAACAAACAGAAAAATTAGAAGATGAAAAGCAAGCAATTGCTTTATTATATAAAGAACAAATAGGTGTTAAAGGGAAGTTAGAGACCAGCCGAGAACAAAAAGACCGTATATTAGATGAGTTAGCCCAAGATGAAGAAAGATTGCAAAGCCAAATTAAAGAGATGATCCAAATTTCATCAGATCTTGAGAAAGAAGTGAAAAAGCTTATAGAGGAAAGTAAACTTAAATATACAGGTGGTAAGTTTCTATGGCCAGTGCCAGGATTTTACAGAATAAGCTCTGGGTATAATCCAAGGAATAGTCCTATATCAGGAAGATATGAATTTCACACTGGAATTGATATACCAGCTTCCTTTGGGCAACCTGTTGTAGCTGCTGCCGATGGTAAGGTTATTACAGCTGGTTGGGTGAATGGATATGGTAATACCATTATGATTGACCATGGTAGCGGCTATGTGACGCTCTATGGGCACAATTCCTCTGTTACAGTTTCTGTAGGGCAAATGGTTCAACGAGGTTCCCAAGTAGCTAAGATTGGTAGTACGGGCTATTCAACGGGGAATCACTGTCACTTTGAAGTGCGTTTAAACGGAGCCCATACAAATCCTCATAATTTCTTAAAATAATTAAAGCTAAGCACTTTCTGACGAGAGAGTGCTTTTTTAAACAATAATGACATCTGGTATAATACAACACGTCAAACAATATAAATACAATATATACAAATAAAGGGGCGTATACTATGGGCAATAAAAAAGGTTTTATAGGTGGCATTGCAATTGGCGTTCTTAGTACCGTTATTTTAGTAGTGGGAATGTTTATGGTACCTAAAGTATTTGGCAAAGAAATAAACACAAACCACAAGTTACAATATATTCAAAAACTATTAGAAAAAAATTATGTAGGAGAAATTGAAGAAGGTCAACTAGAGGAAGGAATATATAAAGGGTTTGTAGCCGCCGTAGGTGACCCCTATACCAACTACTTTACAAAAGAAGAATATTCACAGTTTATGGAAAAAACCAGTGGTACATATGCGGGCATTGGTGTTATGATGCAAATAGATCAAACCGATAAGCTTATTACTGCGGTTCAGGTGTTTGAAAA
>DUUM01000130.1 GCA_012841565.1 Candidatus Epulonipiscium sp.
CGTTTTGGATACAATCTAGCGTGTCTGCAAAATCTTTTGCAATTTGTTGCCTGTAGCCTGTTGCAAGGTTGCCTGTGGTGTCCGATATGCCACTAGGGTGCGACATACCTGTTATCACCTTATTACCTAGCACCTTGGTGCAAATGTACTCACTAGGGGCTACTAGGTCGCCCCCACTCTCTAATGCTTTAAGTTCTAGTGCTAAGCTTTCCTTGATTCCCTGGATTGTCTGCCACTGCCTAAGCAAGTTCTCTGTCTGTATATAGCTAATACATCTTTGCGCCACTTAATTGCCCCCTTCTCATTTCATAATCCTTGTCACTTCTTTCAGTTTTTCGCTAAATCGTGTATCTTCTGCTGTAAGTTCACCACGTTTAAAGCTGTTCTTGTTAACTCTGCATCACTTTGTATTAGATCTTGTTGGTTCAATCTAACTAACTGTGCCCGTGATACGCATATCAGGTTATTTATATCAAAATTCCGATTATCTCCATCACCAAATAGGATTACATGGCCATCTGGAATTAGGCCGTTACGATTTTCCCACAAAACCCTGTGTAGCCTTTTCCAAACAGATGGTTGTCCAATTTTAACAATTACATAGCCATCCCTATCTAATCTGGTTTCGCCTAAATCCCTATTATTGACTGTATGTCCTTTTTGAAACCTTGTAGTGCTGTTTCTAGGCATATAGGATTTCCCTTTGTTCCAAGGTGTATGTTTTTGTTTAAAACACCCTGGATTCAGTGATGGTATCTTATACCTGCGCTTAACTTTTCCTATTTTTTCAGTTGTTACATTACTCTTAAATTTCTCGTTAAATAGTCTTGTAATTTCTTTATTTATGATGCTATCTGATAACCCTTTTAAGAATTCTATCTGTTCAGGTGTATATCTGTGATATATCCCATCCACTTTTATCCCTCCAACATGCCTGGTAGTTTAAGCTTTTCATCTAGCTTGGCATCAGTGAACTTCTTAGCTTGAAGTACTAGGTTTCCATTACTTACTATTCCTTTTCCAATTTCCGTAATAGCCTTTGCTCTTTTCATTTCCTCTTTTAACCTTTCACCCTTCAAATCTTGGTTGCTTAGGACATCAAGTTGTTCAAAGAGATAAGTGTTTAAATCGCCTAAAGTGTTTTTCATATCAAATCCCCCTAACGTTTCTGTTTATTTGCTTGGCTCATAAGCCTTACTCTTTTCTTACCACATTGTGTAATATTCCACGGTTCTTTCTTCCCCACGATCATTTACAATAACACCACAACTACACTTGAAACACATTTCATAATCCCTAACAAGACCAACAAAATTATCAAAAACTATATCATTCCCACATTCAGGGCACTTCATTGATACCATCTCCTAGCTTTACAATTTGTTTGGATTGTGACTTACGGATTGTTTATCTTTACTATAATAGCCTTTACCCAGTCGTAGCTTTCAATTTCTGCTGCCGCCCTTTCCTCTATCAGTTCATCGCTTGCCCTTGGATACCTTTCGTAGTTGTTATCTATCCAATCATCCACAAGTTCTTCGAAATCATCACCTTTAAAATATACCCTTTCATCAGAACAATAATATTTATCAATCTCAGCAGAACCCCATTCGCCCATCCAGTAAGAAAAGTCATCGCTCGGAACACATTCCGAATCTACCATAGGCAATATTTCTAGTCCTGGATTTTCCTGTATTAATTTTAATAAATTTTCAATGTTTTCTTTGTTAGCTTTCATCACACTGTCTTTCTTAAAATAGGTTATTTGACCGCCTGCATCACTTTCTAATACATACTCTCCACTCTCAAGAATTCCTATTACTTTCCCTTTTCTTCCATCTTTTAAAACTACTGTACTATTTATTTTTATCATTATTTTTCTCCTTTTCTCGTTTCACTATTTATTCAACTCGCTCTATAATCTTGCCATTTAACCGTTTTGAAAATAGCTTTATGATTTACCCATCTTGCAAATCTCTTTTGATAGTC
>DUUM01000131.1 GCA_012841565.1 Candidatus Epulonipiscium sp.
AAACACTGGCACAACAAATATAAGTGGTATAAATTTAAGACGGAAAGCGAAGGTGTAATTATGGCAATGGCAAGTAATTGGCTTGAAGAAGCTGTTTTAAATTACTTTTTTAGAAATCAATCAGTAGCACAGCCTACACAGATTTATTTGGCTCTGTATATTAATGATCCTACCGATGCAGATACAGGAACGGAAGTATCCGGGGGAGCATATACAAGGCAACAGATTACATTTGGAGCACCTACCCAAACTGGCGATAAGGGAGTAATTGCTAATAATCAAAAAATAGAATATGCGATAGCAGGTACTGATTGGGGCAATGTTAGTCATTGGGGAATTAAAACGGCTCAAACTGGTGGAAATCTACTATGTAGGGGTAGTTTTAGTAGAGTAGAAAATGTACAAGTTGGAAACAGATTTACGATAGAAACTGGAAATATACAAGTAACAATGGAATAGGGGGTGCTAGATGTTTAATAGGCAACCTTTTAACCGCGGTAAGTTCAACTCATCTAGCATTGAGAGCCTGGGGGCAAGTGGCATAGCTCTTATGGTACTGGGTGCTATGTCTACCCAAGCTACAAAAATAATCAATGCGAATGGTATAACGAGCCTTAAAATGGGTACCGCATCAGATGGAACGATTGTAAAATTCAATAAAGGTAATACCGATTTAGTAATGGGGAGCCATGCTGATGGTACTAAAAGATTTATAGTAGTCGGCAATATTGCAAATGTAGTAATGACTACTAATGCAGAGCAAGCTTTATCTGGCGAAGAAGTTATCAATCTTAATGGATTGGTATTAAAGCCCAATGACGAATTGGTTATAAATACATGTGATATGACGGTTACCTTAAACGGTCAAAATGCTATGCAATATTTCAGTAGTGACAGTGATTTTATCAGCTTACTAAATGGCGAAAATAGTATTGAATATAACGATACAAGCCCAAGCAGAAAAATAGCCTTTGATGTGATTTGGAAAGATAGGTGGCTATAATGGACAACATCATAAGAGTTTATGACAGAAACATGGGAAAGTTAGGCTACTTACAAAATGCTTATAATATAGGCTATAATCTAACCTTAAATGAACTTTGGTATGCTAGTTTCACAATGCCTGCTAATGATCCCAAGAATCAATACTGCCAACCGTTTAATTATGTTGAAATTTTTGATGGTGGAGAAAGGATAGAATTATTTAGGATAATGCCATCTAAACTCACAAGAGACACACAAGGGCATATTGTATATGAGTGTGAGCACGTCCTAGCCACTTTGCTTGATGATGTAATGTTCCAGTACCATCAGATAGGCAACATAGGAATAGGGACGGTACAGGTACTAAGGTATGTGCTAGATAGACAGATAGATAAAAGATGGCAATTAGGAATATGTGAGTTTGATAGGCGCTTTGAATATAAATGGGAAAACGAGAATTTGCTAGCAGCACTCTTTAGTATACCTAAGCCATTTTCAGAAGGTTATAGGTGGGAGTTTGATACAACAGGTACAGTCTGGAGAATACATCTTAAAAGACTTCCTACGCAGTTTAAGGCTGATATAGTTTATAAAAAGAATATGTCAAAGATAGGAAAGGAAGTAGACCCTACAACAATTGTAACAAGATTATACTGCTTAGGATATGGTGAGGGGGATAACCAGCTAGGGATTGAAAGTGTTAATAATGGCATCCCTTACTTGGAATCTAATGGAGCAACTACTACTTGGGGTATAAAGACCAGTATTTTAGTGGATAGGAGATTTGAAAGCCCAGAAACACTAAAAGCTTATGGCCAATCATTGCTAAATGAATTAAAGCATCCGTATAAATCATATACAGTTGGAGCAGTTGACTTATATCGTAAAAGTCCCGAGAAATACGAAAAGTTTGTGGTTGG
>DUUM01000132.1 GCA_012841565.1 Candidatus Epulonipiscium sp.
AAGCCTTATTTTAGCCCAAGGAATTGAATCCTATGGGCTTTTTTATAGCAATTTTGAGCTAGTATAATGAAAGCTATGTAAAACAATGTTATACTACTAGATAAAGACAATAATATGATCGTATAGAAAAAGGATGAGAAATGAAAATGGGGAAAAAATTAATCGTCACGGAAAAACCATCTGTTGCAAGGGATATTGCCAGGGTACTTGGGGCAAAGAGCAAGGGTGACGGCTGTTTAATGAGCAGTGAGTATGTTGTTACCTGGGCTATTGGCCATTTAGTAACCTTATTAGAACCAGATGAATATGATCCAAAATATAAAAAGTGGAGTCTTGAGACCCTGCCTATTTTGCCTGCCGAAATGAAGATTAAGCCAATCCCTAGAACCAAGTCTCAATTTCAAATTATTAAAAAATTCATGAAGGATGAGGACGTGGAAAGCATTATTTGCGCGACAGATAGTGGAAGAGAAGGGGAGCTGATTTTTCGCTATATTTATGAGCATGTAAAATGCAAAAAACCTGTAGAGCGCTTATGGATTTCCAGTATGACCGATGAGGCCATCAAAAAGGGCTTTCAAAGTCTAAAATCCAGCACCCACTATGATACCCTTTATCACTCTGCCAAATGCCGCTCAGAAGCTGACTGGCTTGTAGGAATGAATGCTACTAGGGCCTTCACCCTACAATACGGAACTTTGTTATCTGTTGGTCGGGTTCAAACCCCTACCTTAGGAATCATTGTGAACCGCCAGAAGGAAATTAATGAGTTTGTGCCAGATGAATATTTTGAAGTCATGGCTAATTTAACGGATTTTGAAGCTAAGTGGATTGATTTAGATAAAGACGACACAGAAACCAATCAAACAAAGATTGATGAAAAAGAAAAAGCTAATGAAATTGCAGAAAAGATCAAGGGAAAATCAGGGATCATTACAGATATAGAAACAAAACAACAACGGGAAGCTCCGCCATTATTATATGACCTAACTGAACTTCAAAGGGATGGCAATAAGTACTACGGACTTTCAGCTCAAAAAACCTTAACCATTGCCCAGTCTTTATATGAAAAGCGTAAAGCTATTACCTACCCAAGAACCGACAGCCGCTATGTGTCCGAGGATATGGTAAGCACATTAAATAAGACCCTTAAGGTATATGCTAGGGGAGAGTATGAAAAGTTAATACGTCCTATATTAGAAAAGCCAAAGCTTCCTATTACAAAACGGATTGTTAACGGGGCAAAGGTAACGGATCATCATGCTATTATTCCTACAGATCGTTTTACAGATGTAAAAAAACTAGGAGCAGATGAACAAAAAATCTTTAATCTTATTTTAAAGCGGTTTATTGCTGTATTTTACCCACCTTATATTTATACCCAAACAAAGGTCATTGTTACCGTGGAAGAAGAAAGCTTAATGGCAAAAGGGAAGGTAATTGATAGTCTTGGCTGGATGCAGTTTTACACATCTAATACTGCTTCTAAAGGAAAAGGCAAAGATAAAGAGGAACAAACCCTTCCCTCAGTAAAAAAAGGGGACCCAGTAAACGTAATCGACACAGAAGTGTTATCAAAAAGCACGAGGCCCCCAAGGCCTTATACAGAAGGTACATTATTATCAGCAATGGAAAATGCAGGAAGATTTGTAGAAGATGAAGAGCTAAAAGAGCAAATGAAAGATGGTGGCCTTGGCACCCCAGCTACAAGGGCTTCTATTATCGAGCGTCTTATTCAAGTGGGATATATTGGGCGAAAAGGCAAGCAGCTAGTCCCAACAGAAAAAGGAATGAACCTAATTGCCGTATTGCCACCAGAAATCCAGTCCCCAGAAATGACGGGTAAGTGGGAAAAGGGCCTTTCCTCTATTGCAAAAGGAACCATGGATCCAGAAAGGTTTATGGGAAGCATTGAGCGCTACGTGATTTACTTGATAGGGGCTGCCAAAGATACCCCCAAAAACATTCGATTTGAGCAAGATACTCCCAAATACAAAGGCAAAGGATCTAAACCGTCCTTTGGCTCATGCCCCGTTTGTAATAAAGGTACCGTCTTAGAAAACTCCAAAGCATTTTACTGTAGCCACTGGAGGCAGGACTGCAAATTTACCCTTTGGAAGAACGAACTAGAAAAATACGGCATCAAAGAAATAACCAAAGAAATGATCAAACAGCTACAAAAAGATGGGGGTATTTCTAAAGCTCCCATTACCCAGCCTCAAACAAACGAAAGGGCTGTAGCTGATATCGTCTGGAAAAAAGACGGCAAACCCTTTGTGGAACTAAAAAATGTAAGCCGGCCTGGGGGCAGTTCGAAATAGGCTAAGGGAAGCTGTTGGCGCATAATCTGGGCTGGAATAGCAAGCGGTCATTGTATAAGAATTTCTTGCTATTCCACCCCAGATTATTGCGAGGGGAAAGCCTTCCATGGCTATTGTTTTCAAAACAACCTAAGGATAGGCCTTCTCCAACGCTTCAGCGTGCAGAGAGGAGCTGTCCTAGGTTTTTTCTTTTCTTCGATAACACCCAGCGGTGCTAACGGGATAATATTGGGAGGAAAGTAAATGGCGGCTTAGCATTAA
>DUUM01000133.1 GCA_012841565.1 Candidatus Epulonipiscium sp.
TAATCTGAGTACTATAAATATGGAAGATAAGATTTAAAATGCAAGAAAAATAGTTGTTAATTTCAGGATTAAATTTGCATGTTAAAAAAAGATAAAGTTTTGCCAACGATTACTTGACAGTAACGTTATTATCCGTTGCCTTGACTTCCCATACCTGAAATAGTAATATAGAAATATAGATAGACAAATTGCTCTTTAATGTATGTTATTATCTTTTTAGGAGGTGCTAGGATTTGAGTGAAAAAGAGTTGGCAAAACAAATTATAGATAAGTTACCAGAATACAAAATTACCAGTCTTTTATTATTTTTACGTGGTATAGAGTTTGATGATGAAATAGAGGACGATTTATACTGTGAAAAGTTAGTTGAGGATTACTTAAATAATATAGATGATGAAAAAGGTCAAGGAATAACAATTGAAGAATTGGCAAAAAGAGAAGGTATTGAATTATGAAATATGATATCATTATCGAAAAGTTAGCTGAAAAGTTTATTATTAAGCTTCCAAGATCAGAAAAAGAAAGGATGCTAAAGGCACTATATAAATTACCAAATGGAACTGATATAAAGCAATTAAAAGGAAAGAAAAGTAAAGGATTTTATCGTTTACGCATAGGTGATTATAGAGTTATATACACAATTAATAATGGTAAACTATTAATTCATGTTATCGATGTTGGCAATAGAGGACAGATATATAATAAATATTAAGCAAAGCTCTTGGGTTTTATCTTTTAGAATATTAACTTAATCCTTAAATATATAAAATATCCTAGCAACCTCAGATTGCTGGGATATTTTTCACAAGGAGAAAACATAATGGGAATGGGGTTCCTTACGACCAGAGCCTTCCACAGGGTACTAATAAATCTCATTGCACTTTGTCATTACTTGAGTCATCATAAGTACCCCTTTTCGGTGTTTTTCAATCTTATTTACGTTCCTAGTATATAGATAGCAAAAGGTCGTACCCCAGATAACTCCGGAACTATTCTGACAGTTTTTAACCAAACATATAAAATGGCGTAATAATCTAAAAAGGTTGCTGCGCCATTTTGCATGCCAGAAATAATTATCACTTATGTTTGGGAGCAAGGCCCTAGGTAGGGTTAATACTAGTTGGTAGAAAGGCTCTTGGCTGCGCTCAAGAGCCAAGGGGGTCGTACCCCAAACTATTCTGACAACCCTCACCCAAACATATAAAATGGCGTAGCAATCGAAAAAGTTGCTACGCCATAGCTGTGATATCTTTGTTCAAGTATTCAGATCTGCCAACGAAGAACCTTTCTTAGAAGCACAACAGCTTATGTTCGATTTCTTTGGTGGTATTTTCAAGCGTGTTTGAGTATTGCGGACGAAAAGAGCCACTAGAATAAAAAACATTCCAGTAGCTCCTCCAAAATATTCTAATGCATGGATATGAGCAATCAGCCAGTTAGCAGATTTCATATCTAAAAAAGCTTCTACATAACTATACTGACTGTAAGGTAATGTTGCAATAAAGACATAAGCTGTAAGATCTTCACCAGTAGACCGGTCTGTTACCTTAAGGGTTGAGCCTGCCCAATCCACGGAAAAAATCCTTTTTCGATGGCTTGTTTCTCGGGAAAAAGAAGTATTTCTAGCCATGGATTTGTCATAGCAGCATTCAAGTTTTCAATTTCTAGTTTCTTGGCACGTTGAATAACTTCAGAAATCTTGTTTCTCGAATGACCTGTGCTGGAACTAATTGTTCGTTGGCCAATGCCATCAAAGTGAAGCTCCAGGATCTTACGATAGTTAATCATAAAAATCTCCATTCCGCCGCTATCGCTCTAAACTTGTTTCTTGTAGGTCTAGCGAAAAGAACCGTTTTCAGAATGCATTTACTGTTTGTAACATTGCCCTTGATGCTGTCGTTTCCGACATGTTTGGTAAATCTGCCTCATCCA
>DUUM01000134.1 GCA_012841565.1 Candidatus Epulonipiscium sp.
AGAGCTGTCTTCTTCTTCTCTTAATTTGTATAAAAAATATTTTGCCACATCAAATATAGTAGCCACTTCCGTCTCCCCCTTGTCCTTCGTAAACATTATAATCTTTCCCATAACAACACCCCTTATAATATATATTACTTAGAGTGTTCCATATGCATAAATTTTTATACATGTCAAGGATTAAGATAATGTATTGTGTCTTTATAATACCATGCAGTTTAAGTTTTGTAAATTACCACATATAGCTTCTTGAGAGGAGCAAAGTACTACATATTGATTCCATTTCTAATTAACACCATTTTCCCCCATGTACTCAAACAACGGCAAGTCCACAAAAGACTTAACCCCAAATAACAATGATGTGATTTTCATAATTGCATGCCTACCCATTCTCTGGCAATGCTTTTCACTATAGCCTAACTTATCAGCCACATAGCCCCAGTCTTTCTTGTCACTGTCTATGTACCTAAGCTGTATAATTGCCTTTTCAAATTCATTTAGTACTTCTAATACTGTATTAATCTTCTCTATATTTATTCTAAGCGCATTTATATCGTTTTTAAGCCGCTCTTCTTGCTCCATGTTCATTTGTCCAATATCTTCTACTTTTGAGCGTATGGCATTGGTTTGGCAGTCCCCAGTAGGGTCATATGCAATTCCTGACACTCCATCATTGGTTTTGATAAATTCTAATTCCTGTTCTTTCAGATGCAGCTCTATCAATAGTCCTGAGTAGTTGTATAACATCTTTCTTGTTGCCTGCATATATTTATTTTTATTCATGTAATTGCCCCTTTCTCTTGCCTGCTCTAATACGCACCAAAACACTCATGCCTAAAATGACATAAGTGTTTTGGTGAATATTAGATTTTACTTACATGAAACCCTTATATTTATTTCTTCTACCTTCCCTGTTTTAACCCCGGCGTATTTATCTATACATCTTTTCAGTGCGTTCTCTGCCACCTTCTTGTTCCAGTATATTTTAACTTCTAGCCCTTTCTTTTCCCTGGTGACTGGCTGCTTTACCCCTTTTACCGTGTATTCCTTTCCCGTCCAATATCCGTACTCGTTACTATCTATGTTTTCAAACTCCATTACTGAGCTTAGGTGTATTACATATTGATCCATGTTCTCTCTCCTTTGCTATTTGTTTGGATTGCGTAGCTAGGCCTTAATTACCTCTATGCAATTTTCAGGTATGTCTTCTGCCCAATAAATACATGATACTTTGTATTTTATTGACCCTAATTTTCCTTTTTCCACTCCGTCCAAAAGTCTATACTTCAATTCCCCACCAATGTTTTCAACTTTTGCCCTATTTTCATAGTCTTTCCTCGAATTACTTAAAACAATTGTTTGTCCTTCTTTAATCTCTATTCCATTTTTATCTAAATACATAATCCTATCTCCTTTCACTATTTACTTCAAATTGCTAACTACCCTCTAACACGACTTCATCATTTTCCAAAATCACTTCTCTTATGGGACTACGCCCTTCAATTCCACCGATCATCACATATGCTCCATCTTCATGTTGTTTCAGTTCATCTATCAATGCTCCTACAGTCCAAATCATTTTTCTCACTCCTTCGCTATTTAGTCAAACCTTTCTACATCGTTCTTCTTAAAGTAAGTTATTGTTCCGCCTTTTCCACTTTTCAAAATATACTCTTCGTCGTTAATCCTTGCTATTACCTTGCCTTTTCTTCCATCTGTTAAAGTTACTACGCTATTTATTTTTATCATTTTCATTCCCCT
>DUUM01000135.1 GCA_012841565.1 Candidatus Epulonipiscium sp.
GATGAATTTGAAGGTTGGGAAGTTGATTATTATTTACTGAACAACAAACAATACGATAAATTAATTACCCTGCGAGAGCAGAATCTGGAAAAGACCCCAGATGATATACATCTGATTCTTGAGTTATCTGAGGCATATTGCTTAAATCGAGAATACTTAAAAGCATTAAAGATATTGGAGAAAATATACAGAGAAGGTGTCGATGATTTTACAGTAGGATGCATGATATTAGAAACAATATGGGTTTTAGGTAAAGATGAAAAAGAATTTGATTGGTATGAAGCGCCAAGGATATTTAATCTTGATGAGCAAGTAAGTAATTACTGTTTTGAATTTCTAAAAGGAAAGAGAAAAGCAGTTCCGATTTACAGCTTGTATTTAAGCTTTTATGGGGTTGGTTATACAAAATTTGATGAAGCACAGTTATATGAATTGCTAACTAAAGATCCGAGATTTTTAATTGAAGAAGAGGGGGATCCTATGATGGCAACAGTAAAGAGAAAGCCTATTAGATAGAATATGTTGGTAAGTTTCGTGAATTACAGCCATATAACATAGTACTCCTAATATCCCGCAACCTAAGATAAGAGCTATCTAAGGCTGCGGAACATCAGAAATACGTGAGACGTTATAAGACATAATGGCATCGGGGTTATTTCTTAACGGTGGAATTATGTGAATTAAAAATCATGAGTACAATCTGATTAATGGCACAAGAGTTGAATTTGTATAGATGATCACAGCAGTTATAAATGGGATTATGGATGATAAGACTAGGGTTGTTCCAACTAATTAATAGGATAATAAGAGACAAGGAGGACAAGGCATGAATATAAATAAAAAGGTAAAAAGAATAACATCTATGGTTTTAGTATTACTAATAGCATGTTCAAATTTAGTATTTGGAAAAGGGATTGACTACGAAGGACACTGGGCAGGATATTCTATTAACCGCTTGATTGATAAAGGGTATGTAAAAGGGTATGAGGATGGAAGTTTAAAGCCAGATAATGAGATCACAAGGGCAGAACTTATATCTTTAGTAAACAGGTCTTTTGGGTTTATTGCGGAAGTAGACATAACCTACACAGATATTCAAGAATCTCATTGGGCATATAGCGAATTTAAAAAGGCAGGTGCAGCAGGTTATATTAGTGGATTTGAAGATGGAACACTTCGTCCCAACAATAAAGTTACAAGGCAAGAATTGGCAGTTATTATAGCAAGATTATTAGAACTTGAGGATAACCCAACAAGTGACAGACTCCTTCACTTATATGATGCATCGCAAATACCAGCGTGGAGTAAAGGAGCTGTGGGAGCTATGGTAGAGAAAGTGTACATGCACATGAGAGATGGCAATATATTTGGGCCAACCTTGCCAGCAACAAGGGGAGAGACAATGTTTACACTTGATAGCGCACTTTCGAGTTTGATATCTGTTGTAGATGTTACATATTCAGAAATGCCTACTGACGATGAAAACTAAGCTGCCGCAAAAGGTACATTGGCTTTTAGTTTATCAGATGCACCAAAATCTATCGTCATAGATATAATAAGAACGATTAATGGTAAGAAAGATCAAGGTTTTCAGTGGTTTGGGGATACAACGGCGAACTGGGATATACAGTCGAAAATATACACAATTAATGGAATTAAACCAGTAGAAGCAACAGAAATAGAGCAAACGGTGGTTTATACAGTGTTTTATAGTGATTCGGAACTTTATGGAGGTACAGTTGGCACAAAATCAAATGAAATAATAGTTAAAGCCAAAAAATAGTTGCTAGAAACTATGGGGGAAGGCGTAGTACATCTTATAACATAGTACTCCTGATATCCCACGACCTAAGATAAGAGCTAGCTAAGGCCGCGAGACATCAGGAATACGTGAGACGTTAGGCAACATTCAGTTTAATATTGTGTAACACAAAGGTTTATGGAATTTGTATAAAGGAGTATGTATAGTAATTAAATATTTAAACAAGTAAGATTCGAGAAGTTAGGTTGAATACCTCCTAAAGATAGCATATAATATAATTAATGAATAAATTATATTATCGAGGAGATGATTAGATGAAAATTAATATAAATAATTTAGTTTCTA
>DUUM01000136.1 GCA_012841565.1 Candidatus Epulonipiscium sp.
GTTTTTATTTATAATTTTTTCTATTAATCCTATATCTGCTGGAAGCCACTCTACACTCTTTAAAGTGTCTTTTGTTAACCATTTTATAGCTTCATGTTCTTTTAAAACAATCTCACCTGATTTTATTTTACATAAAAAACAATTCATTGTTAAGTGAAAACCAGGATAATCATATTCTACTATCTTGAATAGTTCTCCGACTTCAATAATTATATCTAGCTCTTCCTTAATTTCTCTAATCAAGGCTTTTTTAGCTGTTTCACCTTCTTCTATTTTCCCACCAGGAAATTCCCAACCGCCTTTAAATTCGCCGTGTCCTCTTTGTGTAGCTAGCACCTTATTATCTTTTATAATAATTGCTGCTGAAACTCTTACTACTTTCATGCTTTCACCTATCCTTGCTGTATGTTTTTAATCACTTCATTATCCTGTAATATAATCATAGATATCTTCTCTAACGCTTTGTTTTAATCTCATTTTAAAATTCATGATAGGTAATTCTTTACCTTTATCATTTTCTATAAAAGTCTCATTCCAATGTATCGGTTCCATTTGGCCCATATAATAAAAATCTGTTCCTTCAGCATCATTTTTCTTAATAAAGAGCATTAATTTCAATTTATCCTCTTTATAATTAATAATTCTTTTAGCCTCTTTGCTTTCTATAGTTACTCTGCTTCGTGTCATCCAGCTAAAAATCTCATTATTAACAAATGCGTCTTCATATTTTGTACTACTTGCTATATCATCTTTCTTCTCATATGTTACAAATATAGGGCATGTATCATCTTTTATCTTATATCCATATACCGTAGAGCTATCATCACGCTCCCAATTTAGTATTCTGCATACATCTTTTCTTGAATATTTTTGATAAAGTGCAAACCCTAAATCGTCTTCCATTTCATGATACATATCTTCATACCTTCGCAGCCCCATATCTATCAAGTCTTTTATTTGATTATAAAACTCCGCATGCTGTATCCTTTGATAAAAAGACATCACTCTAGTGTATCTTTCACCTTTTTCTACTAGTATCTCAAGGTTTTCATATCTTTTTTTCTCACCTTTTGTATTTATAAATTTTCCGTACAAAACATTAATAGCTGAAGCAAACGATTCACTACTTTCATTAATTTGATACGCATCCATAATTGCATCTTGTACTTCTCTCTTATTAAATTCCCCTTGACCTAACAAAAACTTTAAGATAATAAGTTCATGTGGTCGCTTTCCATTTAGGAGATTCTTAGATATAAACTCTAATATAACTATTTCTTCTTCCTTAAATTCTACGCTATACTCTTTATCTACCTTCTGCAAAAATGCATGATATGAACCGGAGTATTTTATAAATAACATTGGATCAATTTCACCATATTCATAAAACTCTAATATACTTGGTATTTTGCCTAATTTATATTTTAAAATATTATATTTCTCAGTTAATAGCTTTCTTGTAGTTGATAATTTATCAATAGAAGAAAAAATTCGTTTCTTACTTATTTGATCAAAATGTATCGTGGAGCTTCCAGGAATAACTCGGCTTCCCTCCATTACATATTTTCTTATATTATCTTTTGAATATGTTCTATCACCTGAAAGCGCAATAGGGATCATAAAGTTATTCATATAATTACCAATGAAATCTATTATTACAACATATTCTTTGTCTTCAAACTTTCTAAGTCCTCTTCCTAACTGCTGTATAAATACAACCGGTGATTCTGTTGGTCTTAACATAATAACTTGGTTAATTTCTGGTATATCAATTCCTTCATTGAAAATGTCTACTGTGAAAATATAATCTAACTGATTTTCAACGTCTTCATCATCTGTTAACATTTCTATTATATACTCACGCCGTTCTTGACTATCTTCACCTGTTAACACTTCCGTACGGTAGCCATTTATGTTGAATTTCTCCGAAAGTTCTTTTGCTTCTTTTTTTCTACTACAAAATATAAGCCCTTTTACGCGCTCTCCACCATGTCCATAATATTCTGCTTTTTCAATTATATATTTTACTCTGGCATTAGAAATTAAATTGCTAAATTCCCTTACCCCAGATTTATCATTAAAAACTTCACCATTTAACTCCAAATCCGTAATGCCAAAATAATGAAATGGGCACAGTAAGTCTTCTTCTAAAGCTTCCTGTAGACGAATTTCATACGCAATCTGATGTCCAAATATAGAATAAATATCATAATTATTAGTGTCTGGACTAGCAGTCATTCCCAAGCAAAAATTTGGTTTAAAATAATTCATAATCCTTTGATAACTTTCAGCTCCTGCATGATGCACTTCATCAATAACTATAACATCAAAATCATCTACTGAAAATTGCTCATGGATATTTGGTTTACTCATCATTTGGGTAGTTGAAAATAAATATTCAGCATTCATGTCCCTGCTGTTTCCAGATAAAAGCCCAAATGTTTTACTATTTCCAAATACTTTTTTATAACTCCTAATTGATTGTTTTGCAATTTGTTCTCTATGTACTAAAAATAAAACCTTCTTTGCTTTTATTTCTCTTAGCGCAAATGCAGAAGCATATGTTTTTCCAGTTCCTGTGCTTGAAATCAACAAAGCTCTTTCTACATTTCTGCCTATCATCTTCTTTAAATTATTAACAAAAGCAACCTGCATTTTATTTGGTTTAAGTTTATATTGTTCAATATCAATCACTTGATTGTTCTTTGCAATTCTCTTCTGCTCTTTTACAAGATTATAGCATGTCTTATATTGATCAATGCAATCTTCGCACTTTACAGAATTCGGACCTTTCCAGAGTGAATTAAATTCATTAATAACATCCTCAGCTACTGAGCTACCTTCTATTGCAACTATCTTTGTGTTCCACTCACGGTTTTTTGTAATTGCATTTAAAGTCATATTAGAACTACCAATAATAATTCGATAAACTTCTTCCTTTTTGAAAATATATCCTTTTGTATGGAATCCTCCTATTTCAGAACTAGTACAAAACATTTTCACTTGAATATTCTTTAATGTTAGTAATTTCTCTAAGGCCGCTGGCTCACTAAACAGTAAGTAATCTGTTGTTAATATCTTACCTTGAATGTTTTTCTGTTCTAATTCCTTTAGAGTTTGTAAGAGTGGAGTTATTCCGCTTAAAGTTATAAATGCAACACTAATAGAAAACTCTTGACAATTTAATAACTCCTGCTCGATTGTTGATAATACCTTTTTCCCCTTCTTATAATCATTAGAGATGAATTCTGGTCTATATGCAAGATTGGAATTGTAGTTACCGTCTATAAATGCAGTATGTAAACCTTTGTTTAATTCATCAATTGTGTTCCCTCCGTAGTTTATCATTTTTATATTCCCCCTGTTTACTTTATTTAAAATCGTTATATTAACTGTCCTCTTTCTATGTATACCTTCCTATTATTTCAACAATGTCATCTCCATACTTCGCTATCTTGACCTCACCAAAGCCCCTAATCAGCTTTAGTTCCTCTTTATTAATCGGCTTTTTTAAAACCATTTCCTCTAATTCCTTATTACTATAAATAAAATAGGGCTTAATCTTTTCATCACGGCTTTTATTTAGTCTATATTCTTTTAATTCTTCATACATATCAGTTCTTTCACTAGTATTATTAACTTCAGGAGCCCCATCTTCAGAAACAATAGTTTCTTCCTTCCTTTTTGTTAATAACTTTTTTGCTTCTCCTAGATTTTCTGGATCATCTGCTTTTAATTTATATTTATTATATTTTACAGTGTAATCCTTCTCTATTTCTTTGTGCAATTCCAAATAAGATTGTGCTCATACTAACATCCCATTATCTGTCTCTGATAACTCCTTGGATTCTGAGCACTTATCTTTTATGTATTTAACTAATTGATCTGCTCTAATAACCTTTTCTTTTACTTCCTTTTTAGCATACTTTGTATTGAGAACAGTTTTTGGATTAGCTAATACAACAACTGATTTGTAAAAGTCTTCAAAATACTTTCCTGCATAATACTTCAGAAAAGCATTGGGTTTTCCTTCCAATTTAATCCTTTTAATTATTTCAAAGTGTCTTTCATTTTGTGTAATAGGCGAGTATATTCCAGTTTTTCCATAACTGGTCGTTCTTATAAAATCTCCACCACCATTAATTTCTATGTTTCCATAAAGGTTTTTACATTCAATTACAAAACAAATTTTCTTAGTAAATACAAGAAAATCTATTTGAGCGTTTAAATCTCCATCCTCTAAATAAACATCATGTAAAACATACATAGGAATATGACTGTTTTTAAGTTCAAATATAATATTCTTTTCTCCAATAATTCCATATTCAATATTTTTTATATCTTGATTAATTATTTCTTGTCCTTCCTTATTTAATAATGGCGCTAATTCCCTAAGATTCTTTAACTGCCTTTCCGCACTACTACTTTCCTTTAAAAAAACAGGTTGTTTCATTCTTTTAAATATTTTCATTTTTGTTTCCCCTCCCAAAATCACATTAATTAAAAACTCAACACAAGTAAAATCCCATAAGCCACAAACGATACAGCTGTTGAATACACAAGTAATTGAGTAAAGAAAGTTACCTCTTCCTCTTCCCTAATGTAAAGTGGGAGTATATAAGGTGCTGGTAGCAAAATAAATGCGTAAAAAGCAGTAGTAA
>DUUM01000137.1 GCA_012841565.1 Candidatus Epulonipiscium sp.
GAGATTATGAGTTTTGAGTATTGGATCTTATGTTTTATAGGCATACTCCTCGGAATACCTTTTGCCTACCTATTAAATACAAGTTTAATTAACATGATTGATATTGAAGTGTTTTCATGGCCAGCAACGATTACACCTAGGGCCTATTTAATTGGTGCAGCAGGTTGCATGCTCGCCGTGTGGTTTTCGAATTTATCATCTGGAAAGGTCATTAAAAATCTTGGATTAGTCGAAGTACTAAAGGAGCGAGAATAATGAAAAAGAAAGTAAAATTAGCCAGCATCATCATCATTGCAATATTATTAATGGGATATGGGGTCTATAATTATTTACAGCCTATAGCTATTGAAACAAAGACCTTGGCTTTAAGTGAATCTGCTGTATCTTTTGTTGAAATGGGTATTGTCAAAAATACAGACGAGCAATATATCTATCCTTTCGTATCAGGTAAAATAAAAGAAATATTCGTTCAAAAAGGGGAACTTATTAAGACAGGAGATGTCTTAGCCCAAATAGACTCTACGGAGACTAAATATGAACTTGAAAGGTTAAAAAAGTTAATTCGCGGCTATGAGGCGCAGTTAGCTATGGCCCATACTGAAAATGAATTGTCCCAGAATACCCTTCAAGGTAATAAGAGTAATTTGTTAGGTCAACTCCAAGCACTAAAGGCTGAGTCTAATACTGAAAGTCAAGCAAAGTTGGAGGAGCGCATCATAGAGCAGAGCCTTAAAACCTACGAGCGTGGTGTTAAAGACTTGGAAAAGTATAAAGAACTATATACCCTTGGTTATATTTCAGAAGCTGAGTACAAAAATTATGAGGAATTAGTTAACACTTATAAGACTAATTACGATCAAAGCCTCGCTTCTAAAGATTCAAGAAGTGGCAATTTTACAGCAATGGAAAAGGCTATTAATGCACAAATAAACAGTATTGATGTCGCTTTAAATATAGATACTTTAGAGTCTACTAAAGCGTATTATCAATCATTAATAGATGGTAGCAAAGATTCCATCGAAGAATTAAAAGACCAACAAAACAACTACAAGGTAATCTCAACAATAGATGGTGTTGTCAGTGAAATTTATATTGAAAATGTCAACAAAGTAAATAATACAGAGCCAGCATTTTTAATCCAAGGTGGCGAACAATCTCAGATTGAAGTCAAGGTAAGCACAAGGGATCGAGATGCCATCGCTATAGGGGACGCAGTAACGGTTATTATAGATAGACGATCTGGAGATATAGAGATGAACGGTTACATAGACTCCATATCAGAAAAAGCAGAGGCCTCCATATCACCCCTTGGGATTGAAGAAAGAAAGGTGCTAGTTCTTATTGAACCTGAATCTAATGATTACCTAGGGGCAGGTTATGATGTAGATATAAGATTTATTGTATCTGACGAAGGCAAGCAACTAATCGTGCCCAATAGTGCTCTATTTAAAAAAGATGAACAAGATATGGTACTCCTTATTAAAGAGAATACCGTTGTTGAGGCTCCAGTTGAAATAGGCTATGAATTAAATGGTGAGACAATTATAAAAAAAGGGATTCAAGAAGGCGACCAACTGATTACTGATTTAGATGCTAAAAATTTAAAAGTTGGCATGAAGGCCATATCTAGCAATGAGTAAACGCTATTGCAAACTTAACCACCCTTTGATGGAGACTGTAAATTATTTTGTGTCTTAGAAAGAAATCTTTCTAAGGCTTAAATTAGATATGTATGAGTTAATAACTAAATATGTTGATATATATATTATTACCACATTTTGTATTAATATACGTTATTTTTAAAAATTTCATAACTAAATAAGCCGGTATAAACTTGTGTTTTTGTGGGCCCTGCCCACACCCGGCCTCGAGAATAATTTTCGTCTTCTTTGGTAATACTAATGAATGCCGAGAGAATAAAAGGTATGTCGGTAGCATAATTAAATTAGGCTACCGGCTCCTTTTTGTATTACAAGTACTGGTTGATTCGCTCACCATACAAAATGCTGAGCTGGCTTATAACCAGATCCCAATTACGATATCGTTGGGTCCACTTTTTTACAATGTTAATTGTGGCAAGATATAGCATTTTTTCAAGGGAAGTATCACTTGGAAATACACTCTTGGTTTTTGTTACTTTACGATACTGCCTATTAACGCCTTCAATAATGTTTGTCGTGTACATAATTCTTCTAATATCATCACTAAACTCAAAGAATGGTCTAACTACATCCCAATTCATTTCCCAGTTGCTGATTGCAAATGGGTATTTTTTTCCCCAATTCTCTTTAAGAATTTCTAGCTCTGATAATGCTATTTCTTCTGTAGGCGCTTTGTATACCGCCTTAAAGTCTGAGGCAAACTTTTTTAAATCCTTGTAAGATACATATTTAAATGAGTTGCGAAGCATGTGAATAATACAACGCTGAACCTGGGCATTTGGGTAGGTAGCATGAATTGCTTCTTTGAAGCCTGGAAGTCCATCTACGCAGAAGAATAGGACATCTTGTACACCACGGTTCTTTAAATCATTAAGAACTCCTAGCCAAAACTTAGAGGATTCATTAGCTCCAACTGTAATACTTAGAATATCTTTTTTACCATCTAGTGTAACACCCAGTACGATGTAAGCTGCTTTGTTAACAATCCTTCCATCATCCCTAACTTTATAATGGATTGCATCCATAAAGACGAAAGGGTAAATGGCCTCCAGTGATCTTGCTTGCCATTCTTTAACTTCGGGAAGGATTTTATCGGTAATCCTACTTACCATTTCAGCTGAAACCTCTATGCCATAGATGTCTTTGAGTTGGTCGTGAATGTCTCTGGTACTCATTCCACGGGCATATAGGGAAATAATCTGTTCCTCGATTCCAGATATATCTCTTTGATATTTAGGCACGATTTTGGGTTCGAACTCACCATTCCGGTCTCTAGGAATATCAATAGGAAACTCACCAAACTGGCTTTTAATTGTTTTGGCAGAGTAGCCATTGCGTTTGTTATCACTATCTATCTCACCTTTTTCATTTTTAGCATAACCTATAGAAGCCTCTATTTCAGCTTCCAAAAGTTCTTGTAGGATATCTTTAAAGCTGTCTTTTAAGAGACTGTAAATATCACCTACATCTGTAATATTATTTTCTGCAATGATTTGTTTTAATTGTTCTTTTCCGATTGCCATAAAAAAACTCCTTCCTGGTTTGAATTATCTATATCTAATTCTTCCCAAGAAAGAGGTATTTATTTCCAAAGACACAAGATTATTTACACTACCGGAGTTTGCTTTATTTTTTGATTTTTCGAGAAATAATTTTTCCACCTTCTGAAATTAATTCTGTTGTGAGATCTGATGTGAAATCTATCACCTTGTGCCACTCATTTTTAAACTTGAAGAACAACTCTCCGTTAATTTCTTTTGTTGGGCAAGTATATGTTCCCCATCCAGTAGTAATCTGAACCCACTTCAAAATGCGGTTAATACCTAATACTAACATTCTTACCTCCTCCAAACCGTTTATGATTATGCCGCAATAACACCCTTGGTATAGCTCTCAACCCATGTTTGTCCGGGTAAAAGTTCGATACCATGTTCCGCTGCTGCCGCCATCTTTTCTGGGGAAGTATTCCAACCCTCGTAAAGATTTCGTATATGACCTTTTACGTCAAATATAGCTCTGTATTCATTGTGTGCCGGAAGCAAAATTATATCTGAGGCACTTACCGTTTCAACAACTGAAATCGAATTTTCAGTTACTTTCGTGGCAACCTTATCTGCAGGCATTCTTGATACAGTCTTTTGTAAAACAGTCCACAGTTTATTTATGGAGTCCTTATTTTTTATCCCTACAATAATACCTATTAACGACGCAATGCTTATTCCTGCAAGGAAAAGCTCTTTTTTATGCGCTTTAACCCACTTGATAAATGCACCTTTTTCCTTCTCAATTCTATAGCTAATCTCTGATTTTTCAATATGCTCTTCCATGCTCAGACCTCCTTTATATATTACACTTTAATTATATCAGGTATCTGAACAACGGGAGTTCGCAATTCGAGAACACCCTATCGGCAGCTTCGAAGGAACATCTTAGCATACTTGTTATCTAATTGTGCGTAAGCAATCATAAGCTGAATGCCCATTGTCACATTCATTTCTGCCGACAAAGCTGTATCAACCAGTCCATTTGTATAGCGCAGTGCCAGATAATAATCACCCAGATCAGACCAGTTCTTATTGGATTTTAAACTCTTGATTGATTCACAAAGCAATTCATCAATATCTGAAATAAATCCTTGCCTCCTACTTTCCACCTCAGGTGACAGATTTTTTATTTCTCTGGATAGCTCTATCATATCAATTCTTTTTGACAGTAGTTTATTCTGAAGTGCCAGCATTTCTTTTGCATCGAATATCTGCGACCACCACACAAAAATGCTCCATACAAGATTAGCTATAGCCTCTGGTGCTTCAGTCTCATTAGTTGACTGTGCAAAAAGTGCAGTCACTTCCTTAATAATAGTTCCTCTTAAAGTTTCACCACTTGCAAACGCACTCAGTATTCTCTGACTTAAATTATATCCTTTTTTGAATGAGGCATTATTCATTGCTTCCTCCGAAGAGAAAAGCGGCATGATCTTCTTGAATGTTTCAACAGTCGATGACAGAGAAATCTGTTGCACATCGATTTTATCAAGACTAGTCATATCGGTGTGCATCAGTTCATCTACTGTTTTTCCATAATAATTGGCTATAGTTTTCAAGGTATCTGGGTCTGGCTTTCTGCTGCCATTTTCGTATCCTTTAATCGTAGATTTTGCAAATCCAATAGCATCTCCAAGATTCTCTAAGGTGTCTCCGTGAATTTCCCTTAGTCGCTGTATATTGCTTCCTAATAGGTTAGTATCTTTCATATTTAATCCTCTTACTCATTATATAAATTATTATTACTTCTTTCATTATCACATGCAGTGATGAAAAATGCTAAAATCATTATAATCAATACCTTGGCAATTTTCATAGTTTAAGCACTCCTTCCTTCAATACCTAGTTCATTGTTTGGATTTTCAGTCTATAGACTTGTCCTATCAGTACTTAGCACCTTCTCATATTTTATGTTTCAATTTTTGTTATAATCAATTCCATTTGCTATTAAATTAAAAATCAAGTTTTTCTAGACTTATATTTGGATATTTTTGTCTGAAGGAACCTTCTGCTTTTGTATACATCTTTGTTAGAGCTTCAGTATTCTGATCACGTTCCAGAAAAAATATCTGTACACACTCATGAACACTAAATAATTGTATTGGTGTAGTCAGTTTTTCCATCCGTTCAGTCAATGCTACTTTTAGCTCTTCATCAGAAAAATGCAATTTTTCTTGGCAGTTAGTTATTGTAGATATTACTCCTGGAGCTGTTTTACACAAGGATTCTGAATATGGGAAGAAGCTTTTTGCAAAGATATTAAGATGTCTAATATCAAAGCCATTCCATGTACCACTTAGATCTAAAAATACTACTTCAGCAAGCATGCCTAATGCATCTAGATATTTATCTTCCTCGATAAGAAAATTAGACATAGAGTATCTACTGTTTCTATATAATCCAAGATCTCCATTCTTTAAATGTTTAGTGCAACGATGATTTAAGTACCCCCATATTTTATCCCTGTACGGCATATAAGGCTGAGTATGTACTATTTGGTTAAGAGACCATATATCTAAATCCTCTATGCTGTGTTTATGGATATATGGTACATATGCTTCTTCTTCTAAAGCAGCTTTCCCTAATTCTGTTAGGGCATAAGTACGCTTTGGAAATAAAGCTTTTATCTCTTCTTCTGGAATATTATCTATGACTCTTTCTATAAGTTCAACTTTCTTCCCAGATACTTTTAAATCATATTTCCTCAACACTTCTTTAAGCACACTAACATTCTGCTTTTCCAAAGCAGAACCTATATCTCCTATTTGTAAAAAGCCTCTATCATTTAATGATGAGAGAACAGCTTGTACGTCTCGCACACCATATTTATACCACCAAAACCCTTGAAATGAGTTTTCATGTGTATAAAATGTATGGGCATAGTCCAAAGCTAATATTTCGTGTGGAAACAGTCCATGTTTGCTTGGAATTGCAGCCTTAATACGCTTTTCAACTGGCACAATCTGACTATCAATTTCAGCTTTGGTTAGTGGATTTGGCTCACTTATACTAATCGAATAACTAATTATCTTGCTATCCTTTGTGTCCTCATTAGACTGTCTGTTTTTTCTTTTAAAAATATCTAATATCCCCATATTTATACTCCTTCCTATTGTGATTCATATTCTTCGGATTTTCTACATTATAGCATATATATACTCTAAAATAAGAAAATTCTAACTTATTTAAATTGAATTATGCATGTAATTTGTATAAACTAGAGTTAAGTATATTATCTGGACAGGTTTATATTAATGAAAAGAAGTGGAGGTTCATTATGAGAGAAAAAGAAATTAAAATAGTCACTACTACTTTGAACTATGCCTTACTAATTATGAGCCTTGCATCTGTGTATATACTTATAAGGTTTACCCTATTACATATTGTGTTTTTCCCAGAAGAAATCCCTTATATTAATCAAGAAGCTATTATATTAATCTTATCGGCAGTTTTCTTTATAGCATCTATGAAGTTTAAATTTAAACTAGCCAAGATAGTATCCTTTATTGCAATTATGCTCGGGGTATTTAATTTTTTAGCTTTTACAACCATGTCAATTTTATATTATAAGGATTTATATCTAGATGCATTTATATGACTAATAATAACTAAACTAAAATGCTAATAAGCTATTACCTAAGTAAATCAATTATTAAACTCCTCTATGCTATGCACTAAAATGATAAAAAATATAGTTACTTTATGAAGCCTTGATGATATGTTTAATTATGATTGTATACAAAAAGACTCCCTTAAATTTGCATATTTGGAGTCTTCTTAATAAATCAATTTTTTCTATTACTTCTATCAGTGAGTTCTGTTTCACCCATAATTTTCTGCCCATCAAGATAATACCACCCTACATAATGGGACCATTTTTTCGTATTATGAGTTCTTCCTGTAGATATATACTTTTCAATTTTTATGCGCCAGTAGATTCTTAGGTTTTTTTCTTCTAACCAATTACATAAGGCATCTTTTCTAATTAATAATTGGTGATTAGCTTCATGGTCAATGCTAGGATTCATACAGACAAGTGTATCATCCAAATAGTAATATCCAGGTTTAGAAGAACCCCTCAAACCCATACTGGTGAATATATATTCAGTTGGTATATCAAATGCAATAGAATCTTCTTTTGAATAATCAGTCCCCTTTTCCCATATATAACGTTGTGTAGTTTGCATGATATCAATAGAGTCTGAATTGTTTATTTTTATTTTCTCCCAATCAATGACACCATATGCTTCTTGGTTATCTTTATAAGCTGGTGCCCAATAAAACTCCCCTGCATAAATATTATACCAACTTAATTCATTCATTTTGTCTACATCAAATTTATGCGGCATTTTATAATCAGTAATATATGAAAAAATATAGGCACGCATTGACTTTTTTTCTGATATATTGTCTTCAGCAAAATCGGCTGGATATTCATTCCAAAAAGGGTAAGAGCATAATGCAACCCACTCAACACCTTCAGGATCAACCATGTGTAAAAGATTTTCACCAAAACTAAAATCTTCTTTAATCCACTCATCTTCATCTTTATCTACTGGTAGGTAGTCAAAATTGCTAAACCATGATTTTGGTGGTTGCTTATACCGTAATCCTTTTTTTTCACCGATTAATAATGTGGGATCTATATCTCGTACATTGGGATTCCATGGGCCAGCATATGGAGCACTCATCCTGTCTTGCCACCAGTTTTCACCCTCCAAATGGTAATTATCGGCAACCAACGCTAATATTTCATGGAACACTATCCACTGATATTTTTTCCCTATTCTTTCGATACGATTGCTTCCTCTCCCGCTATAGCGAGGTATCTGATTGTCATGGATATGTGGATCGTAACCTAACTCTACAATTCGTGAAAGACACCACCTTTCTAAATTATTGATGTCAACTCCGATGAAGTCATCAAGAGCTGCCCTAAATGTATACCTACCAAAATCACCATAGTTTTGCCCGGTGTCCATTGAATAACTTATACTTGAAAAACCATAGCTATCATTATATTTGTCTTTAAGAAGTTTAATATCCTCATCAGACGGGAATTTCTCAGGCAGGAGACTTCCGTAAGGAGGTGCAATCCTCGACTTGATACTCCCCAATTCCGTAACATCATAATTTCCACAATTAATACTATACTCAACAATTCCTCTTGCATAGTCTCTGATTAAGATATTGGGATAAATTGGGTTTGTGTTGAAAAAATTATCGAGAATATGGTCACTTAAAGCTTTAACCTTATCGTTTTCAGTTGCATAGACAACAGCACCGTAAGCAGCAGCGTATATTCTCTCTATAATATAAATATCATTTACCCCTCTCATAGTATTCAAAAGTTTATTAATTTCATCAACATGATCTAAATATATGCAAGTTAATCCTTTGGTCGCACTGTCTCTTAAGGCACGATTCGAAGAAGAACATAACCAACTTAGGGTTAAACCAAATAAAAATCTAGTATTACTATCAATTGGATGCTTTCTATCAATCCTCCAACACCATTTTACAATGCGTTTATAGACGTTGTACTCATAATCATCATATTTGTTGTTTATATATGGAGTCCACCAAGCATCCAATTGTGCCATACTTTCAGGTAACAAGAAATTTTCAGCAATAAATTCCATATTGAAAGGATGCTGTGGAACTGCGGCTACAGGAAGTAAGTCATCAATTATCGCTGTCTTTAATCCCACATCATCCTTTGATATGTCAATTAGCCATGTACCAATTTTAGAAGCATTATAAATTGTAGTTCTCCACTGAAAACTTTTTAGAAAAGCCCTTAAAGTTGATTGAGAGATTTTCCCGTCAGGAATACATTCAACGATTTCTTTTTTATAGCTTTCGGGTAGAATTATAGCCAATAATTCAAGCATTGTATGGTGTCTGTAGCGGCCATTTTCTAGTACTTTTTCAAAAAAAGTGGATGACCCAACATACTCAGCAATATCAACACCTTCTGGTTTCTGTCTTAACCAATAAAGCAACGTATTATAGTCTTTCATACGATCATAAGCAAAACTAACACTTTTCTCTACACTCTTATAACCAGAGAAAGCCCTAAAAATTCCTTCTTTAATTAGAGCATCCACAAAACTAAAATATTCGGGAGGCGAGGCATTCCCTAAGCTTCTATTTATTGCAGTATCGACCCTTCTTTGTAATTCAGAATATGGAATAGAATATGAATCCGACAAAACTAGAGCTTCTGCTAATTGCTCTACAGCAACTCTAACTAAGTCCAAAGATTTTTCATATTTAAATTTTCGATATAATTTTTCATTCAAGTGGTTAACATAACCCTCAAGTACCTTGGGTAGTGATGGTAGCTCTTGTTTATAACCAATATCCTTACAAGATTCACAAAATAATTTAAGAAAAAGTGGATTATTAAATTCGTTGTTGAATGTAGGTACTCGAATATCTAGACCATAGTGTTCAAAAAAGTACTCACAAGCAAAATCATATACTTCATAAAATCCTTGATGTTCAATTAAAGTCATTTGTTCGCGACATTTATCAGGTATGATATCTTGGATATAATCTGTTCTAACGCTTACAGCTAATGCTATCCACCTATAATTTTTAATCTCAGTTTCAAGACCAGCAAGATATTTTAACCAAATATCCGTACCTTCACCTTCGTTAAGAGCATCTATTGCTATTAAGATACGTTGTTCGTGGATTTGTCCTATAGAATTAATTAGCTGAAGTAGCGATGTAAAGCTACCTGAATATTGCATCCGTTGTTTAATATTCTCTCTTGGATCAACTGACTTAGAAAATTGATCGCCAAGAAGCAGTATAGCTGGTATTCCCTTTTGAACTTGTTTAAGGCAAACATCCGCAAGTAAATGTGATTTGCCTATGCCAGGCTCCCCATGCAAAATTAAAAATGGATAATTAATGAGTTCTATATGTAGTGAAAAAAGTTTTTTGCCTTCATTAAGCACTACAAACATCTGGTTTAGTGTTCTTTCATAATCAGAATTTCTGAATTCTGTTTCTCTGAGATTATCCTCGATTTTTTCCCACATGGAAGACACAATGTCTTCTAATGTTGTTAGGCGCACTATCAAATCGGAAAATCGTATATCCTGCATCTCAAAATATGATGGTATCTTTATCATTTCGTAGATTTCACCTAATAATTTTGATAACTCCGCATATTCTTTGGAGAGATCCGTGAACTTTTTAGTACGACTGAATAATGGAAGTACATCTTCTGCAACACGTTTTAAATCAATATGATACTTCTGGATTGCTTTAATAGAACGTTCATTGCGAATTAGGTAGTCAAAATAAGAAGACGTCTCTAAGGTAATATTTAATTCTGGGGTATAACGTGGTCCCAAATCAGCTAAAGCTGTATCAAGATTAACTTTGAAACGTTCAAATGTAAATTCGCTACCATTAAACCAATAATATCTTAAACCCTCATTTTGAGGCTTTATTAGTAAATCATTCAGATATGATTCATCCCAAAGTTCAATTTCAATTAAATTGCCTTCTTTTGATAATTCTTTTTTCCATTGTTCAACTTTCTCACTCCACTTTACGTTTGCACTTTTGACTGGCTTTCCACCTTTACCGGTGTAATGTGGATCAGGTAAATTAAATGGTGTTGCAATGATATATTTAACCATTGTTGGATGATTTTTCATTGCAGTTTTTATTGAATTATCTGCCTGGGAAATCAAATCCTCTATAGTAAAAACATATTTTGCTTGCCAGCCTATTTTTGAACCATCTATCATTTCCCAGAAGCACTCGACCCCACCATCTGGAGCACCAAGTCGCATGAATTTTTTATTGTTGCTTGGGCAATCACGTCTTGCAAATTGGCAGACCAATTCTTCAAAGGCATTATTTTGTGAATTGTTATGTATACGGATATTTCTCCAATTAATCATAGGTTACAGTCTCCTTTCTTGAAAAGATAATCTTTCAGAGATACAATCTTCTTATAAAAATAACCGGCAATCCCGGTTTCATTATCAACACCCCCACTTTTGAACCTTAACCCCCTTAGGAAGCTTTCAAAATAGGATAATTAAATTGTATTATTTTCGTAGTGATTATATCATATACTCTACCATTGTAAGGTTCTAATATCTCTACTAAAGTCTTAACTATACTTGATGGTGTATAGAATTCTCCTGCACGCTTCCCTTCTTGCTCTGCAAACATAGAAAGACAATACTCATAAGTTCTACCAATGATATCTTTATTGCTTTCCGGATCTACTAAGGGCATATTCGTAAATAAATCTACAACTTCACCCAGTCTTCTTTTATCTAATTCTGGCCTTGCAAAGTTTTTAGGTAATACACCTTTAAGCCTTATGTTTTCTTTTTCTATCTCTACCATTGCCTGATCAATAATTTGTCCTATTTCTTGATCATTAGAGTGCTTAGCAATATAGTCCCATCTTGCTTTTTCTGGCACGAAAAATATGTTTTCTGCTAGATACTCGTCCCTTTCTTCTTCAAATCTAGCCCCTTCTTCCACCAATTCATTAAACTTCGCCTCGAAGCTATCTGATATGTATTTTAAAAATATAAGACCTAATACGACATGTTTATATTCTGATGCATCTACGTTACCTCTTAATTTATCTGCTGCTTTCCATATGTCTTTCTCAAATCCCAAATTACCTGCACTTATTGACATAAAAATCCTCCTTATTATGTATTAATCTGCAACTATACTATACCATATCATAGAATAATTAGATATTTTCTGACATGTTTTCTACAAAAAAAAAGAGTAATAGCAAGATTAATGCCATTACTCTTTATCTCAGTCTAATTTGTTGATTTTTATCAAAGTCTAAAGTCCCCACAACCCTTGTCACATAAAGCCTACAACCGAATGCTCCGTTACTTATGGTACGGTTCACCCCTAATAATCCTAAAACCTCTATACACCTGCTCTAAAAGCACCACCCGCATAAGCTGATGAGGAAATGTCATCTTTGAAAAACTGATGCTTTCATTTGCCCTACTCATTACTTCCTTAGATAATCCCAAAGATCCCCCGATTACAAAGATAATATGACTACATCCACCGATTGCTAGATTTTCAATCTTACTCGCAAACTCCTCTGAGCTATACTGCTTGCCTTCTATGGCTAGTGCAATGACATGTGCGCCGTCTTTTATGTTCTTTAGTATTGCCTTACCTTCTTTAGCCTTAATCTGACCTTCAAGTGCCTCACTTGCACCGTCAGGGGTCTTTTCATCAGGCACCTCTATGACCTTCATGTTAGAGTACTTAGATAGGCGCTTGGTATATTCACCTGTCGCATTTACCCAGTACTTTTCCTTTAATCTGCCCACACAAACAATATCAATTTTCATTTCCTATCCCTCTTTTTCACAGTTGCTTTTTTATTTTAATCATTTAAAAAACCCTGAGCTTATGTGATTAGGCTCAGGGTTTTCTTAAGTTTTAAAGATGATATATTTAGTCGAGTGTTGGTTCAATGAGTCCGTATGATCCATTTTTTCTCTTATAAACGACGTTTACATCTTCTAAGTTTTCATCTAAATATACGTAAAAGTTATGGCCTACTAGTTCCATTTGTAATACTGCCTCTTCTGCGCTCATAGGCTTAATTGCAAAACGTTTTGTTTTTTTAATTTTTAATGAGGGTTCTTCTACTTTAGTTGGTTTCATAAATTCTTCTGCAAAAATTGCATGTGATGTGGATCTACTTTTATCTTGTATTTTGTTTTTATACTTATTTAGTTGTTTTTCAATAATTGCCACTGCATCATCCATAATGGCATACATATCTTTTCCCTCTACTTCAGCACGTAAAATTCTTCCGTTGAAAGGAATTGTAATTTCGATGATATGACGAAGCTTCTCAACACTAAATGTTATTTGTGCTTCTGCGCTCGGAAGAAAATACTTGTCTAATTTACCCATTTGTTTTACCATTGTATCTTCTAAAGCATCTGTTAATTCAATATTCTTCCCGCTAATAATATATTGCATACGACCATCTCCTCCCAAATTCAAACTAACTATAAAATTTATAAATTAGTTTGTGTATAATACTTAGTATTCTATATCTTTTCCTTATTTCCTTTTTTTTTGACAAACTTTTTTCTTTTATCTTTATAGGTTTATCTTTTTATCTTAAAAATATGTGACATTTGGTATTGAATATTTTTACAAAACCTTACTTAAAAACATTTTTGTCCGTTCTTCTTTCGGATTATCAAAAATCTCTTTAGGATTACCCTGTTCAACGATTCTTCCCTCATCCATAAATAAAAGGCGTGTCCCTACTTCTCTTGCAAATCCCATTTCATGGGTTACAACCATAAGGGTCATCCCTTCATTTGCTAATGCTTTAATGACTTCAAGTACTTCTTTAACCATCTCTGGATCGAGTGCCGAGGTCGGTTCATCAAAAAGCATTACCTTTGGATTCATTGCAAGAGCTCTAGCAATAGCAATTCTTTGCTTTTGACCACCTGATAACTTATTGGGATATTCATGAGCTTTTTCACGAAGCCCTACTTTATCTAGGAGATCATATGCTATCTTTTCTGCCTCCTCTACTGATATCTTCTTTACTGTACGGGGTGCAAGCGTTATATTTTGCAATACTGTCATATTAGGAAACAAGTTAAATTGTTGAAATACCATTCCCACCCGCTGCCTAATATCATTAATATCTGTTTTTGCATCTGTTATATTAATACCTTCAACTAATATTTTCCCTTCAGTTGGTACTTCCATTAGATTAATACACCTTAAAAAGGTAGATTTACCTGATCCACTAGGACCGATAATAACAACAACTTCACTCTTTTTCACTTGTTCATCTATTCCTTTTAATACGTGAAGATCTCCAAAGCTTTTATGTAAGCCCTCAACCTTAATCATATAATCACCCATTTCTATAGTTATCTACTTTATACGTTTAATCACCTAATCTTATTTTCTTTTCTACCCTGCGCATTATTCTGGTAAAGGTGCTGGTTAATATAAGATATATAACAGCGATAATAAGGAGAGGTTGGCTAGCATTAAATGTAAGGCTTGTCATTATATTAGCCGAACGCATAAGATCCATACCCCCTATAAAACCAATAACTGCCGTCTCTTTAATCAAAATAATAAATTCACTCACTAAGGCTGGCAAAACATTTTTAAAGGCTTGAGGTATAATAACATACCGCATGGTTGTCCCATAGCCTATTCCCAAGGAACGTCCCGCTTCCATTTGTCCTTTGTCTATCCCTTGAATACCAGCCCGCACTAATTCTGACATATAGGCACCACTATTAATTCCAAATGCCAGTCCGCCTGCAAAGAGCTTAGATATATTAGGATTTGTAAAAACAACGCTATATATAAAGGCAACTTGTACAATGGCTGGTGTTCCTCTAATAATATCTACATATATAATGGCTATTCTTTTTAATATTTTTTGTATAAATTTAAACTTATGAGGGAAAGGTGCTATTTGAATGGTTGCGATTACAAGACCTATAATCAGCCCTATCACTGCAGCTATTGCTGTCAGCGCAAGTGTCCATTTAAATCCTTCCCATATATATATATATAATTGCTTTTCAAAAAATGTTTCGTAAAACTTTATGGTTCTATCCAAATTCATAATAAGCCCTCCTCTATACTATATTACCATATCTATTCCTTATGTAACAACAAAAAGGTTATGGAATAGCCATAACCTTTTTGCTTATTCTTTACTACATTAATTTTACTTTAGAAATACTTTGCAATTAATTTGTCGTATTCACCATTTGCTTTTATTTCTTCTAGAGTTTCGTTGATTGCATCTAACAATTCTTGATTGCCTTTAGGAACCGCTATACTATATTCTTCTTCTGTAAGTTTCTCATCTAATACTTTTAAATCTGCATTATCTTTTGTGTAGTTCTTTGTAGGTTCTGCATCTAATACAACAGCGTCTACCTTATTATTAGCTAGGTCTACGAGGGCCATCGCACCTTTATCAAAGCTTACTACCTCAGCACCCTCAATCTCTCTTGCAACAGTCTCTCCTGTGGTTCCTAGTTGCACACCTATTTTCTTACCTTTTAAATCCTCACCTGTCACAATATCTGTATTATCCGCTTTTACAGTAATCAGTTGATTGGATACATAGTAAGCATTTGAAAAATCAACTTGTTTTTCTCTTTCAGGATTTTTAGTCATACCTGCAGCAACAAAGTTTATTTTACCAGACTCTAGAGCAGCAAGTAACCCACCAAACTCCATATCCTCAACTTTAAGGTCTCTTCCTAGTTTCTCAGCTACCTTTTTAGATATTTCAATATCAAATCCTACAATTTCGGTTCCTTCTCTGTATTCAAAAGGTGCAAATTCTGCGTTGGTCCCCATAATAATAGGACCTGATCCATCGTCTACTTTAGCTCCGCAACCTGTCAGTGTCATTGCCACCATACTAATTGTCATTAATCCTAGTGCTATTTTTTTAATCATTTTAATCTCCCCTGTCTTAAACTTAGTTGTTATTGTTGATATGCATAATTATAATGCCATATGTATAAATAGTCAAGATTATTTTTTAAAATTATAATTTGTTGATAACTTCTTCATTTTCCACAAAACAAGTGTTTTGTGCATGGATATCCTGTGGATAGTGTGGATAACTTTGTGTATAACTTGTTTTGTAGGCTTGTACTAACCCTTTTAGTGTGGATAACCTCTTAATCCATTGTTAACATCTTGACATATTAACATGTGTTCGAGAAAAACAGACAAAACTCAGCCGCATAAGTTTCCTTACGCGGCTGAATATAATCTTTTTTATAATCCTTTTGCTACCTTAATAACATTTTCTACTGTAAATCCGTATTTTTCAAACAGTAGATCTGCTGGTGCTGATTCACCGAAATGATCAATTGCAATTGTTGCACCTTCTAAGCCTACGTATTTATGCCATCCAAATGATGACGCTGCTTCTACAGCTAAACGTTTTGTTTTGTTTTTTGGTAATATGCTATTTTTGTATTTTTCTGATTGTCTCTCAAATAGATCCATTGAAGGCATACTGATTGCTGCTGCTTTAATACCTTCTTCTGCAAGTTTAGCCGATGCTTCTACTATAAGTTGTACTTCTGATCCAGTTGCTATCATAATAATTTCTGCATCTTCTGGAAGAACATCACTTACAACATATGCACCTTTCAAAGCCTCTTTACCTGATTTTTTAAGGACTGGTAAATCTTGACGACTTAACGCCAATGATGTTGGGTTACTTTTGCTTGTGATTGCGTAGTACCAGGCTGCCGCTGTTTCCCTTGAGTCAGCTGGGCGGAAGGTTACCATGTTAGGCATACTTCTAAGCATAGCTAACTGCTCTACTGGCTGATGTGTTGGTCCGTCCTCTCCAACCCCAATACTATCGTGTGTAAGCACATAGGTTACTGGAAGGTTCATTAGAGCTGATAAGCGCATTGCATTTTTCATATAATCACTAAAGATGAAGAATGTCGCACAATAAGTGTGTAGGCCACCATATAACTGCATACCATTAGATATTGCTGCCATAGCGTGCTCTCTCACTCCAAAATGTAGGTTAGGGCCTGAGTAATCTCTTGCACTAAAAGATCCTTTGCCATTCATAAATGTTTTTGTAGAAGGTGAAAGGTCTGCTGACCCTCCAATTAAGTTAGGCATAGCGTTTGCAAGATAATTAATCATATCTGATGATGATTGACGTGTTGCTTGATTTTTCTCAAGACTCCAAAAGTCTTCATCATTTAAAAAGTCTGGTAACTCATTATTATTCCAAGCATCCCACTCTTTAGCCAACTCAGGGTACGCTTGTGTGTATGATTCAAAAAGAACATTCCATTCTTCTTCTGTTTTAACACCCTCATTAACGAGTTCTTCCATATGGGCTGATACATCACTAGATACTGTAAATTCTGCTTCTGTATGTGCTAAGAACCTTCTAGCATCTCGTAAATTGTCAACCCCTAGTGGTTCCCCATGGGCACTTGCTTTACCTTGTTTAGCAGGAGATCCATATCCAATTTTTGTTTTTACTTCAATAAGCGTTGGTTGTGTATGATTTGACTTTGCAGTTTTAATCGCTTGGTCAATTTCATCAATATTATTACCGTCTTCTACGAATAGGGTGTGCCATCCGTATGCTTCAAAGCGCTTACGCACATCTTCTGTAAAGGCTATGTCCGTGTCACCTTCTATTGTTATGTTGTTTGAATCATATAATACAATTAATTTGTCTAATTTCAAAGTTCCAGCTAATGAGGCTGCCTCTGATGAGATACCTTCCATCATACAGCCATCACCTACTATAGCGAATATATGGTGGTTTACAATATCCATATCTTTTCTATTAAAATGCGATGCCTTAAATTCTTGCGCCATCGCCATTCCTACTGCGTTAGCAATACCTTGTCCTAGTGGCCCCGTTGTTGTTTCCACACCAATTGTATGGCCGTACTCTGGGTGACCTGGTGTAAGGCTACCAAGTTGACGGAAGTTTTTTAGGTCTTCCATTGTAAGCCCATAGCCAAATAAGTGAAGAAGAGAATATATAAGCATGGAACCATGCCCTGCTGATAAGACGAACCTGTCCCTATTTGTCCAGTTTGGATTTTTAGGATTATGTTTCATATTTTTGGCCCATAATGTATACGCCATTGATGCTGCTCCCATAGGAAGCCCAGGATGTCCCGAATTTGCCTGTTGCACTGCCTCTGCCGATAACATACGGATGGTATCAATTGCTGATTGCTCTATCTTTTTCATTTAAATCCTCCTAATTATATATGATGTTTATATTATACTCTATTTATTGGCTGATGTACTTATATTTTAAGATTATCTTCTAGTCTTCCCCAAGTTTCTGCTTTAAATGTATATAATAACATTGTATCCTCACTGACCTTACCTCTAAATGAATATACATTGGTTTCTTGTCTTGCCAAGAGAGCACTCGTTTTTTCCACATCCGAAAGTAATGTTCCTTTTTCCAGGTGTGTAAATAGAACACCATCAAATATAGCTGGATACAATGGTAACCCTAGTATCGTCCTTATTAAGTGATCAGTCTGTGATATGTTGCAACTTTCATTCGTGTATACGGAATTCGCTAAAGCATAGGGGTGTATATCTCTTACATAGAATTCTTTGTCTTGGTTTAAGGATATATTAACCGTAAATGTACCAACACCCTCTAGGCTTTTTACTGCTCTTTTTGCAAGTGCTATTGCCTTATTTTGAAGTGTTTTACTAATACGAGCCGGAACATGGCTTTGTATCCAGTCATCCCCATCATAAATATCTTCTGAAACACTATAAGTATATAGTTTGTTTTTTATATCTCTTGTAACACCTACGGATAGCTCCATAGCTTCTAGGTGCATTTCTTCAATTAGCCAATAGTCCACTTGTTTATCTTTTTCCATTAATAAATCTACTATGTCTTCATCTGATAATAAAACAATTTCATCTGACTGATTATTTTTTGTCTGACTTTTATAGTGCTTTGTAATGCTTATTGGTAATTCTATCTCTTTTAAAAGTTCAAGCATTTCTACTTCGCTATCTAGCCTTTTATAGTTAACAATAGGTATTCCTTTTTGCTCCATTTTCCAAAGAAACTTTTGTCTTGTGGATAAAGTTTCTAGAATTTCAACTTGAGGGTATGCTAGGGTCTTTTCTTTAAGTAGCGGAATATAATCCTCTGGATTTTCTAGCTTTTTTGTAAATACAATAGCATCTGTTCTTTGTATAAGCTTAAACAATGTGCTTTTGTTAAGTGGTGCAACTAAGTGCTCATCTGCAACCTTTGATGCTGGGCAGTACATATCCTCATCTACTATGGTTGTCTGTATTCCTTTTTTCTTGGCTTCTAGGCACAGTAGTGCTGCGTTAATTCCACCCCCCATAATTCCTATTTTTTCTGGTGATGTTAAACTCATGTAATCTTTCCTTTCTTAGCTTATTCATATAGCCATTTTATAGTCTTAAATGCATTATCTTTATGCTGTGATATTGTTGGAATAGATACAACATAGTCATCTTTTAAACCTATGCTCTGTAATTTTATATTATCTTTCGCATAAAGTCCATAAACCTTTTCTTGCGGGTCATTTGCGAGTTTTCTCTTAACCAGTTTGTCTTTATTATCTTCTAATACCTGTGTTAGTTCTAGTGCGTCTTCTAAAGATTCATATATACCTTCTTCAAGGTTTACGATATACGAATCATACTTATTTTCCTCAATAATCATAACATCTATTTCCTTAGCTTGGAACATAAGCATTAACTTTTGATTCATAGCCATGTCCATCTGAGACCCTGAATCCCAGTCTACTTGAAACATATTAACTTCTACTTTTCCTTGTTCTCCGTTATCAATGATATCTTCAATTTCTTTTTTAAATTTTTCTACGTTCTCGTCGTCATGAGCATACATCCCCATTATAACCACATTAACAACTGGTTTGGGTGGTTGAGGGCCAAATATTTCAAATAATAAACTAGATAGCATAAAAACGACTATTATGCCACCTAATATATGAAACCTATAGTATTCCCAAATATGCTCTACCTTTTCTTTTTTAGTTAGTTTTTGAAACTTCGTCATTTTATCACTCCCTTTGCCATTATAACATATTATGTTATACTATTTAAAGATTATCAACTTTTTTAGAAAGGCGTGTGTTATATGAATTGGTTAGACAAGCTTGAACGAAGACTTGGCCGCTTCGCCATACAAAATTTAATGTCATACATTATAGTAGCTCATGTTGCTATTCTTATTTTATCAAATTTTATGCCCCAGGTAGCACAACCCTTAGCCTTTAAGCTCATGCTCATACCCGAATTAGTTTGGCAAGGGGAAATTTGGAGACTTATTACCTTTATTTTTATCCCTCCCAGTATTAATCCACTTCTAGGCGCTTTTGTATTATATTTTTATTACTCTATTAGCAATTCATTAGAAGCAGAATGGGGATCATTTAAATTTAATATTTACTATTTTATTGGTGTGATTGGAACAGCTGCTGTTTCTATGGTATTTAATACTGAAGGCACTCCTGATTTTCTTAATTTAACATTGTTTTTGGCCTATGCCAAAATTTTTTCGGAAGCTCAGATACGTCTCTATTTCCTCATCCCTATAAAAGTTAAGTATTTAGGTTGGGTTTACTGGATACTCTTAATTCCTAGTTTAATCTTTTCAGGTTGGGGAGGTCGTATGATTATTCTTGTATCCTTAGCTAACTACTTCTTGTTCTTTGGCAGAACAAATATACGCGCCATAAAGACCAAAAATCAAGTGGCTCACCGCCAACGAGAGTTTAAAAAAGATAGACCTACCGTTATCCATATTCATAGGTGCTCTGTTTGTGGCATTACAGATCGGGACAATCCTGATATAGAATTCCGTTACTGTTCTAAGTGTGATGGACGCTTTGAGTATTGTGCTGATCACATATTTGATCACGAACATAAGTAATCCAAATAAAAGAGTGCTAATACCTAATGGTTTCATCTCATTGGGTGCCAGCACTTTTTTTATACTATCTATCTGGTTATTTAATTTCCATCTTTATTACTTCTATGGCTTTTTGTAATTGCAGATCTTCCGAATCTTCGAGTTTTGGTTTGAGTAGAAGTTCTATTGGCAACAGCACTTCATAGTCTGGTTCCACGCCAATTCCATCAATACATATATCGTTAGGTGTATAGTATTTGGATGTGGTCACCTTAATGCCAGAGCCATCTGGTATTTGCAGTATAACTTGAACGACCCCTTTACCATAGGTAGTTGTACCTACCAGCTTAGCACGTTTGTGGTCCTTAAGCGCTCCTGCAAGTATTTCTGATGCGCTTGCACTATTTTCATTTATCAGAAGTGTTATTGGAATATCTATTTGTCCTGGTGCTGATTCTAATGCTTGTATTTTATCATTTTTATCTTTGGTGTATACAATCATTCCCTCTGGTAATAATTCATCACTTATTTGGGCCACAATATTCAAAAGCCCACCTAAGTTATCCCGAACGTCTAATATAATACCTTTTGGATTTTTCTTTTGGATTTCTTCTAATGAGCTCATAAATTGTGTATAGGTTACTTCATCAAATTGCTTGATATGAATATAACCGATATCATCTGCTAACATCTTATGCTCCACCGTTGGATAAATAACATTTTCTCTTGTGATGGCTAATTCCATTGTTTTATTTTCTGAAGGTCTAAATACCTTTATATTTACGACGGTACCAGCCTCACCTTTTATGATCTTCGGTGCTTCATCAAAATTCTCTCCGCTTAAGGCTACTCCTTCAGCTTCTATAATCTTATCTTTTGGCAAAAGCCCTGCCTTCTCTGCTGGAGAATTTTCAAAAACCTGAACTGCAGTAATGAGCTTATCAGTTTGATCTACTTGCATCATGATACCAATTCCAGCATATGTCCCACTGGTTTTTTCTTTAAACTGATCAAATTCTTCTTTGGTAAAATAATTCGTATAAGGGTCACCTACTGCAGCTACAAAACCTTTATATATTCCCTCTTCTAGCTGGCCTTCTGCAATATCCCCCACATAATTACTTTCTAATAGCTTTCTAATATATTGTAACTTATCATTTGTTGAGGCCTCTTTAGCAAAAACGTTAGGTACTAGGAACATCCCTAGCGCTAATACAATAGCCCCAAGAACACCTAATGCCATGCCACCTATAAAGCTTTTTTTATTATTCATTTTATGCGCCCCTTTTATTCTATATACTGTAATTCTATTATTGAAAATCTCTTATTATACTATTTTAAGTAATTAATAGGATTTTTATGCGCACCCTTTAAACGTACTTCAAAATGACAGTGGTTTCCAGTGGAGTTTCCCGTGCTACCAATCTTAGCCACTTGGCCACCTCTTTTTACCATCGTACCTACAGAAACTGTTAAAGAAGAGTTATGACCATACAATGTAACAAAACCACTTCCATGATCAATCATAACTGTATTTCCATATCCATTCATCCATCCTGCCGTTATAACCTTTCCATCAGCAGCAGCCACAACGGCTTTACCGTATGATGCTGGGATATCAATCCCTGTATGAAATTTATACTTTCCAGTTATAGGATGAATTCTATTGTCATAGCTAGAACTTATACGGTTATTTCCAGGTACCGGCCACAAAAACTTTCCACCTGTATATTGAAGCTTACTTTGCTGAGTAAGTCTTTTAACTTCTTTCTCAATGTCTTCTGATATCTTAATCATATTCTTAATCTGACTTTGTAATCCTTCTTCATCTTTTTCAAGTCTAGCTAGTGCTTTATCTTTTTCTTCTCGGGTTATATCTAGTCTAGACTTCACACCTATTTGCTCTTTATAAAGGAGAGATATGCTTTGTTTTTCTGCCTCAAGTTGCTCTGTGCGAACGGCAATTTCTTCTTCTTTTTGTTTCATATTTTCCAACATAGTCTGATCATATTGTGCTATTTTACGAATATATTCCATTCTGTTAAGCATCTCCCAGAAGCTTTTTGATGTAAATATAACCTGTATATATCCGACTTTTTGGTTTTTATACATAGATTCTATACGTTCTTTTCCATTTTCATACTGGACTTCTTTTGCTTCTTTTGCTATTTCTAATTGTTCTTCTGATACTTCTAACTCTCCCTCTTTTATTTCAAGTTTTTCATTAATTTCTAATAGCTCATTTTCTACATCCACAATTACTTGGTCTAATGTTTTTAACTCTCCTTGAACCCCTACTATTTCTTGTGTTTTTTCTTTTAATTCTTTTTTCGATTCCTCAATAGAAGTTTTTACACCTTTTAATTCCTTTTTTTTCGTATCGATTTTAGAAGCATATACAGAAAATGGTAGCAGTAGTGTAATAACTAATATCATTGCTGTAACCTTACGCATAGATAAAATCCCCCTTATACTTGCAAGTGTTTCCGAATTGCAATTACGCTTCCAATAGTACCTATACTGACACCTAATATTAGGCACATGGGAATAAATCCTGATAATATAACGGATGTTTGTTGTAATTGTATAGAATCCATAATTAACCCAAAACTATTCCTAATAGCTTTAATTGTCCATGTGTATGTACTCCATATGACAACTATTGGGATCATTCCCCCAATCAAACCTATTGCAATTCCTTCAATCACAAATGGCGCCCGAATAAACCAGTCTGCAGCACCTATATATTTCATAATATTGATCTCTTTACGCCTTATGTAAACAGTTAGTTTTATCGTATTTGACATAAGTAATATACCTACCATGGTTAAACTCAAAATTACGATGATACTAATTAAACGGATACTCTTGTTAAGTTGAACTAGCATAGGTGTTTCAGCCTTAAAATAACTAAGTTCCAGCTCGCCGTATTGTTCTAACGATTGAATAATAGTATCTTGATTTTCTAAATCATCCATCTTTATTTCAAAAGAAGCTGGTAATGGATTATCTTGTTTAAACTGTTCCATAATGTTTTCAATACTCGAATCCTGGCTAAATGATAGTAACGCATCATCTTGGGATATATATGTAACCACAGTTACACTTGGTATTGTTTCTATTTTTCTTTTCAATGCAGTGATTTCTTCTTCTTTTAAATCACTACCAATATAAGCTGTAATACCTATATTTGATTCTATTTGTTTTAATATATAGTCTACATTAGATGCTATGGAATAAGATATGCCAAGTATTATAAGGCATAGCATTATAGTCCCAATAGATGCAAGGGACATTAATCTATTCTTCCAAATACCTAAAATACCTTCTTTCGTTAAGTATTTAAGTGTCCTAATCTTCACAGTCATATCCTCCCTCACATGAATCGCGAGTAATTCGACCTTTGTGAATTTCAATTACTCGCTTTCTAAGGGTATTCACGATTTCTCTTTCATGGGTTGCTACAACTACAGTTACACCCCTGCTATTGATATCTTGTAGTAATTTCATAATCTCCCATGAAGTTGCCGGATCTAAATTTCCCGTAGGCTCGTCCGCAATTAAAATAGGACTGTTATTAGCAATAGCCCTTGCAAGTGCTACACGCTGCTGTTCCCCTCCTGAAAGTTGATGAGGATAGCTACGAAATTTTTTGGCTATGCCGACTAACCCTAATACCACGGGCACTGTTCTGCGAATTTCTCTAGGACTCGCCTCAACTACCTGCATTGCAAATGCAACGTTGTCGTATACGGTTTTATTCGGTAATAATCTAAAATCCTGAAATACAATCCCAATATCTCTTCTTAAATACGGAATATGCCTTCTTTTCAATTTAGTTATATCTTTATTGTGTACAATAAGTCTTCCACTCGTTGGTTCTTCTTCTTTCAATAACATTTTTATTAGTGTAGATTTCCCTGAACCACTGCTACCGACAATAAATACAAACTCACCTTTTCCAATAGAAAGACTTACATCCTCCATTGCCTGTGTTCCATTAGGATATGTCTTGCTAACATTTTGTAAGCTTATCATTGTATTTCCCCCAGTAATTCTTACTAATTATATTGCTGGCTAAATGTGTTCTTTTCCATATACTTCATATATTGACTTACCATAATAGTAATCTTAAAAGTGATAGCGTCATCAAATTTACGCAGATCAAGACCTGTCGTTTTTTGTAACTTATCTAGTCTATAAACAAGTGTATTTCTATGGATATAGAGTTGTCTTGATGTTTCTGATACGTTTAAGCTGTTTTCAAAAAACTTATTAACTGTATTTAACGTTTCACCATCAAACTGCTCAATCTGTTTGCCTTGTAATACTTCTGCTATAAACATTTGGCATAATTGAAGTGGTAATTGATAAATCAATCTACCGATTCCAAGTTCAGCATACGTTCCGATATGGCTTCCACTATTAAATATTTTCCCTACTTCTAGTGCCATGCTTGCTTCTTTATATGAGCGGGATACATCTTTTAAATCCTCTACAATTGTTCCCACGGATATATATATATTACTAATCTCTTCCGAAGAAAGTGTATCAAAAATGATCTTAGCTGTTTTTTGAATATGTTCAATATCTTCACCTTCATCTACTTCTTTAACAAGTATGACACTTTTTTCGTCTACTGCCGTAACAAAGTCTTTTGTTTTATCTGGAAACATATTTCTAAGTATTTCTGGTATATTGGATTCTCTACTATGATAAGACTCTATAAGTACAACAACTCTGCGCACAGTATTCTCTATGTGCAACTTTTTTGCACGATTATATATATCTACAAGTAATAGATTATCAAGTAATAGATTCTTGATAAAGTTATCTTTATCAAATCTTTCTTTATAAGCTACAAGTAAATTTTTAATTTGGAATGTTGCAAGCTTCCCTAGTTTGTATGCCTCTTCATCTTCTCCATCTACGGCAATTACGTACTCTACGGTATATTCATCATAAATCTTAAAATAATGAGATCCTTGCATTTGTTGACTATCTGCATGAGAAATTATAAAATCCTCTACCTCAAGCCTATATTCCCCTATTACATCTTCTATTGTTGTCGCTACCACTCTTGCATCGTCATCTAAAATTGTAAATTCACGTCTTGTAATTCCCTTTAAACCGTCAATCGTATTTTGTAAAATTTGGTTAGAAACCATAGTTTTCAACTCCTTGATTATTTTGTATATATATTAGCCTTACTAGTATTTAGTATGAAATTTACTCATAGTCTTATTCTACCGTATATCTTAATAAAAAAAAAGGCTTATATTGAACTTTCTTAATATATATGTGTATATATGGTAATATAAGAGACCTTAACAATACTCTTTGTCAAGGTCTCTTATATTACCATAACTAGCCTTTCATTTTCTATGACATAAAAGCCATGCAATATGCATGGCTTTTATGTCAGTTTATCATCTACTAAATTGTTTAGTTTGTAATTGTTTGTTCTGTTTCTACATCAAATACATGTATTTTGGATTTTTCGATACCGATTACAATATCGTCTCCAGGTCCAGCTTTACATGAAGGGTTAACCCTTGCTGTAATGTTGTTACCTTCACATGTCATGTATAAGAATGTTTCTGCACCTAACATCTCTGTTACTTCTACATTAGCTGTTACTGTTGTATATTTATGTGCTTCTACATCTAGTACTGTATCCATGTCAGCGATATCTTCTGGCCTAATACCCATGATAACATCTTTACCAACATATCCACCCGCAATAAGTTTATCTGCTTTTGCTTTTTCTAAGATAACTTCTGACTTTCCAAAAGTTAAGTATATGTCTTCACCCTTTTTAGATACTTTAGCTTCTAAGAAGTTCATTTGTGGTGATCCAATAAAACTAGCTACAAATAAGTTGTTTGGTTCGCCATATAATTTGCCTGGTGAGTCTACTTGCATAATAATACCATCTTTAAGAACAACAATTCTTGTACCTAATGTTAACGCTTCTGTTTGGTCATGCGTTACATAGATAAATGTTGTTGCTAGTCTTTGGTGTAATTTTGAAATTTCTGTTCTCATTTGAACACGAAGCTTAGCATCAAGGTTTGATAGTGGCTCGTCCATTAAGAATACTTTTGGCTCACGCACAATAGCACGTCCCATAGCAACACGTTGTCTTTGTCCACCTGATAATGCTTTTGGTTTACGATCTAAGTTTTGATCAATATCAAGAATCTTAGCTGCTTCTCGAACACGCTTATCAATTTCTGCTTTTGGTGTTTTACGAAGTTTTAATCCAAATGCCATATTATCGTATACTGTCATATGTGGATACAGCGCATAGTTTTGGAATACCATTGCAATATCTCTATCTTTAGGTGCTACGTCGTTACAAAGTTTATCGCCAATCCAGATCTCACCTGATGTAATCTCTTCTAATCCTGCAATCATACGAAGAGTTGTAGACTTACCGCACCCTGATGGTCCTACGAAGATAATAAATTCTTTGTCTTCGATTTCTAAACTGAAATCTTTTACCGCAACAAATCCATTAGGATATTTTTTATATATATTCTTTAGGTTTAAACCTGCCATAATATTTCCCCCTTGTATAAGTTAATTGTTTTAGAATGTCTCATAGATTTAATATACTACACTCCCGTTTTTAAAACTACCCACTTTTTACATAAAGTATTTTAATCAGATTTAGCTATAACTTACAAATCAAGTTCCATTTTATTACAAACCACTCATTTTGCCCTTTATATTGTTTACTTCCTTTACATATCAGACATATTAAATAGTTTTTATAGGCATGTTTATTGCCCTTTAATACGCATCAATATAACCTTAAATCCAAATATAGGTAGATTAATCATTCTTTTAGCTCTTTTAGGATTTGTAATTAACCTATAAAACCATTCAAGTCCTAACTTTTGATATATTTCAGGCGCTCGCTTAACAGTTCCAGCCATTACATCGAGACTGCCACCCACACCTACACCTACCTTGATGCCTAGTTCCTTTATATGTTCATCTATCCATATTTCTTGCCTAGGCGCCCCAAGGCCTGCCATTAAAAGATCAACTTCTAATTCTTTAATCTCCTTAATGATACCTAGCTCGTCTTCCTTCGTAAAGTACCCATCCCTTGCGCCTACTATCTTAATACCTGGGTATTTTTCCCTCATGTTTTGAGCTGCCGCTTCTGCTACACCTGGTTTACTACCTAAAAAGTATATTTTAACATCTTTGTCCTTAATTTTACCCAAAACGTGTTGCATAAGATCAAAACCACCTACTCGTTCTGGTAGTCTTTTCACTTTTAGTATTCTAGAAGCAATAACCACACCAATGCCATCTGCTACGACTAAATCAGCTTGTTTTAGGATTCTCATAAGTTCTGCGTCTTCTTGTGCTTCCATAATAATCTCTGGATTCGGTGTAAAAACTGTGTGTTGTCCTTTACCCAATAAATATCCTACTACCTTATCAGATGCTTCTTCCATTGTTACCTTGTTAATGGGAACATTCATAATAAGTACTTTTTCATCCATTGTAATCCTCCTAAATTAGGTAAGTATTTGATTAATTCGTTTTGCTGGTTCATACACCTTGTCTATCAGTAACTCTCTTTTATATAGTATATTCCCTTTTTCTTTTTCCATGTTAACAATTTGAGTCAAAACTCTATTTGCAACATCTTTTGGGTCAAAGGTCTCAACATCAAAGCAATCTTTATGGTCAATAGCCTCCATAAAATCTTTCACTTTTGGATCATAAGATAGTCCTACTACAGGTACCCCTTGAGCTGCAGCCATAATAAGAGCATGGAGCCTCATTCCAATAACCAGATCCATTTGCCCTGTTAACGCAAAAACTTCTTGAACATCTAGATGATCTATTATTTTATAAAGAGATATGTCTGGAAAGTCTATAGCCTTTAAAAACGCACTATCTTCCGGCTGTTGCATGGGTATAAAAAACACGTCTAAGCCTTCTGACTCTAATATTTCACATAGTATACGCATCTTATCTATGAGTTTATGATCATTTTTCCATGAGCGCAAATAGATACCCATACGTAACTTTCCCTTACTATAACTTTCAATATGATTTTTCATCTTAACAACTGCTTCTTTATTTGCTTCCATCCCAAGAACCGGGTCAGCTACAACGGTTATTGGTGATTTTGTAACACCTATATCTAATAAAGCTTTTTTAGAATTATTATCTCTTACAAAAATATAATTAATCTTATTTAAGACCTTTTTTATTAGGTATTTATTAAAGCTTTTATTGACCGGGCCATATCCTTGTGAATAAAATACAACTTCTTTTTTATGCCACTGTGCCATTTTAATAATTAGGAGATAATAAGGAACAGTTTTATTACTAGTTACATCTTGAAGCAAGCTTCCACCACCACTAATCAGTAGGTCGCTGTTTTTAACCGTTTTGTATACTTCTTTTATATCCCAACGATCGATTGCTCTCACGCCATACAATTGGCTTGTCTTTTCAGGCTGATTAGAGAGCACCGTAACCTCTAACGTGATTTCCTTACATTCCTGCTCTAAGGCACGTAGAATAGCATACAGAACTGCCTCATCACCTGTATTATCAAACCCATAATATCCCGATATAACGACTCGTTTTTTAGTTGCCACGTCTTAGCCACCTTTTAAAAAATATTGGTTCACATCCTACCTCTATGAAATAATTCCCTGGGTAAGTTCGACTTATTTCCCAGGGAATTATAATTGTTCGACAATTCTATTCTACAGTGTATCCGCCTCTAACCATGAAAGTTGCTTGTTTCGTTACAAGAACGCCCCTTCCATCCTCTCTTGGTATAATCATAAGATGATATTTGGGTACAAAGCCTGATGTTATGTCTATACCTTCCGTCATATCTTGCAGACCACCGTTGTCAGATATAATAGCTGTCCCTTCACCTGAGCGCAATATTATTTCTGATCCCTGCTTTCCAATTAACCTTTGGCCAGGGCTTACATCTACCACTTCATACCTGCTACTCTCGGCATTCCCCATTTTCCCTACATCACTTTTTAACCTGTTAAGTTCATTATTAAGTAGCCCAATCATCTCTTCTTGAGCCTTAACTCTTTCATTTGTGATATCACTGGTACTTCCACCGGCAGTGCCGTTAAGCTGAATATCTCTAATCAACTTATCTACATATCCTTTTGTTACAACAGGATCTTCGCTACTTCCAGGTTGTAATTCTCCAGCGCTGAGGGGGCCTATGTTTGATATTCCTATCATTATTGTAACTGCCAGAACAAAAAGTGTTGCCGTTATTTTCTTATTCATTATTGCCTCCTAGTTCTTATTATGTTAACCCTATAATACTGGCTCTATAGAATAACTCATATCTTTACCATTTATTCTAAATCTTATTTTTTTCACACTATTATTATTGTCATCTATTGTCATTAATCCATTGGTATATATATATCTGATGCCATCCCTAATATAGACATCGGTATCATATCCGCCTGCAATTGCTACAACTATGTTTTTACCTGTTTTTTCCCTGCATTCTTTAATGACATCGTGAAATAACATTCCTTCTCTACTATCTGTAAAGCCTGTTTCTGAAAAAGGATCCTTATTTAAAGTAATAATGATATGATCACTCTTAGAGTTTTCTAATGCATTTTTAAACCCTGTCCATTGTGATGCATCTGTCTTAACAAGACCTCCAGAACTAGTACCAATATGAATCACCTGGGTATTTTCATATGTGTACGTATTAAGCTTGTTTTCCCAAGTTGTATTTGGGCCTATTAAGGATTTTATAGCAGAATCTGTACTACCTGTAAGGATTGTGAACTTTGAATTCTTTTGCATACTGTTGACAATCTTAGTTCTAGTATTATTATCTAGCCAATAAGTGTTTATACTAGTACTCCCAAAAAGAGTAAATTCATAGGCTCCCTTATTTGCTTCTGTACTTGCTTTTTTGTGCATGGGATCAAATTTTTCATGGGCTTTTAAATAACTTGCATCCTTATCTCTTGTCCCATATGTCACCGAAATATGATCAACATATAAACTGCTTGTTCTCTCCACTGTATTATTTGTTGTGATTGTATACATACGTCCTAGGTTTACAGCTGTTGTTATACTATTAGGCACTGGAAATGATAAGTACTTCCAACCTTTAAAGTTAATTTCTCCTACTTGTATAGCTGTCTTTTTACCATTTGAATCCGCTAGTTCTATTTTAAACATGTCGCCTTGAGCATTCCCATAGACCCACATTCCAATAGACTGTACTGTTGTGTCAATTTTAATGGGTGATGACAATTTCATATAGGCTACTTGCTTGTTAGGTGTTTTAGCTAAGCTGTATATAAACTTAAGAGATGATTCTCCGTGATATTTAAGGTCTTTAGATCGTTCTACCCGTCCTGTAACGCTAGCTGAGTTGCTACCATCCCATATCCCTGGGGTTTCAGTATCTAATGAGTCAACTGCTACTGTTCTGGGCCCTATTACTGCCGAAATCTTGGTTTTAACAGTTGGTGCATTTTTTAAAGAAGCATTAATAATAACTTGGCCGTTTTTTACACCTGTTATCTTACCTTGACTCACACTAGCGGCGCCTGAACTTACTTCCCAAGTTATTTGATCATGGGCAATTGGCGCTCTATATCCTGCAGCATCTATTCCAAATATAGACATATTGGTACTTTCTCCAACCTTTATAACTGATATCGCTGGTGTAATGTGAATCCCTATAGGATTTGTTGATACCGTAACAGGTTTAGCAACCTCAACACTTCCTACTGTTGCAATAACAAGTCCACTACCTGATGAACTCGGATAGAAACTATTATTTTTCCATTCCCCTTGTACCCCTTCACTACTCCAACTCAGTTGCTCTTTTGGAATGGATACTGGGTTGTTGTTCTCATCGACCCCTTTAATCGTATATGAAATAGGTGTCCCTATAAAGGTACGATCATATGTAGATGAAATAATAATTTTAGATAATTGTCCTGGGCTGGATGTACTGAATACCCCAACGCCATTGGTAACCTTTCTTTGAGATCCTCCTGAAGGGTTGTTTTTGACATCTACCTTAGAACTTCCTTCTTCTCTAGATACAAAAGTAGTTGATCCTCCGCCATCTAAATGCATAGCATTATATATGCCATATGACTTTAAAATAGGAACTAATTCATTATGGGTTGCACCTATGCTGTCCCCCCTACCATCAATCGTAACTAAAAATAACGTCTTTCCATCCTGTGATGACCCTATAACAGTCCTTGGTTCTCTACTCGCCGGTGATACTTTATGAGATGCTCCTGTATAAGCCGCACCATCTTTCATTATAAGTCCACCACCACCAATTCCTGCCTCTACTTCCTCTATTTCTTTTTGGAACTGGCTACCCAGACTAAGTTTAGATTTAAAAACAATCTCTCTTCCTACGCTAAATGATCCTTCCCTTGACATAAAACCAGCTACATCCATTATAAGGACATATCCATCCTGGGGTATATTAGCTACTTGGCCCGGTTCTATTATGTTTGTAATAACACTATTTTCTACAACTACTTTATATAACGGTTTATCAGCCGATTCCAACGGCGCGGTTGTAGGCCCATAGTTTCTATCTAAATAAACGGGTGTTCCTAGATTTCCTGTTGGTTTATTAACGGATGAAATAGTTGCTAAAATAATGCCCGTCATAGGATCCTGAATGGTTAAATCAACGCTAAAATAGCCTAGCAACAGACTTTTATCTGTCCCAATAAGCATGGTTCCCATATCCTTACTAGCCCCTAGCCCAACGATCTTATCATTATAAGCATGATTAATCTTTCCATCTTCCACTACTAGCCCGAAGCTAGGTGCTATTTGTTTTCCCATGTCAAAAAAGTCTGCATTAACCCCCGCTACTGCTCCTGCTGCTTCAACTAAAGATAAAACTGTTTGTTTTTCTCCTATATTCGAACTCTCTATGGGACGCACTTGTATATTAGGATCCTCAAGATCAACCTTTAGGATATGTAAATCCTGCCACCCCTTAGATGTTAATCGTGAATCCGTAATATATGTTGCACCTTTTGTTATTGTTTGAGCATTTTGTGTTTGGTGTAAAACTTCTGGGCTTGTTGCATAAAGACTGCTTATGCTAAATAAAATTGCCGCAAAAATACCCGTGCTCATGGACTTTCTTAGTTTTTGTGTGAGTTTCACTTGTACTTCCTCCTTAAATCCCTTTAGTTCCAATTACAATTTGGATATCTACTCCCTTTTTTATAGAGCTATCCATTGTTATTGTGCAGTTATCAAAATATCTTTTAAACTGCTCTGCTTGTGATGTATCTCTAGCGAAGATTGTTACCTCTTCTATATCTTCACCTGTATAATTTGCTACCCTTACAACCTCGTAGCCATCTTTTCCTATAACCTCTTTCAACTTAGCTGCTGTACCTGCCGGTGCCCCACCATTTAGAATTTCTATTTGCACCGTTTTATCTACTATTTCTTTTTGACCTAATTGTTCACCTTCTATTACTGGTTTTTTATAAAATATATCTTGGACAAAACTGTCCATCTCATTCATCTCTGGGAAAAAATACGATACAGATCCTTGATAACGTCCTTCTCCTGGTATAGTATAAAAATTAATAGCATTAGTGTCAAAATTAGTAGCATACCCATAGTATTTTGGTAAATCCAATATATTAATATCTGTTTTAACATGTTGAAACATGGCGGGAATCATTTTAGGGAGATTAGGTATGTTTTCCTTGCTAAGAAGCTGCTGGGCAAACGCTTTAAGGAATATATGCTGGGTTTCAATACGCCCAGTATCTCCATCTCTATATCCAGATCCATCTTTACCTTTCCTAAACCTTACTAATCCCTCAGCATTTGCACCGTCTAAAAGTTGAATCCCTGGTTGAAGATCAATGTGCAGTTTTTGACTATTATCATCATATCTCATTCGTCTTGGCACATCGACTGTCACGCCTCCCATTTGATCTACGATTTTACGAAAGGCATCTATTTCTACTGTCACATAATTATCAATTTTAATTCCCAAGGTTCTCTCTATTTGTTTTACTGTAAATTCATTAATATTCTTAATCCCTGCATAAGCCGTCATTTCGTTTATTTTCATCGTTTTTGGCGTGCCTCTATTAATTTTGCGCATCTTTTCTAGTTCCGTATCTGAGAGTTTAACAATTGTATCCCTCGGTACCGATACTAAATCTGCTGAGTTTGTCTCACCATCAAAATGAACAACAAACATAATATCTGTCCTATATCCTTCTATATCTACACCAAATACTGCCACATTCGTTTTTAATTTTTCTTCTTTCTCTTCTGTATTCTTCTTTTCTCCCGCTGATAGTTTTGGAAAACCATCAAACATATTGCCATCTTTACTTAAATGCTGGTATGTAGCCAATCCTCCTAAAACCACACCTGTGCCAATGACAAATGTAGATAGCATGATTGTTATAAATCGGCGGATAAGGCGCTTTCTTGCTCCCTTTTTTAACTTTGGTTTTCTTGAACTCATTTTTTTCACTCCTACGGATCATCAATTTGTTAGATTGAGAAGTGCCATGTTTGTTAGACACTAACCTCTCTCATTTAGTTCCTTTTAATTTTGCTTTAGATGTGATATTAATTTTATGTAGTCTAGGCAACCTATTTCTTTATATAAGATACCACTATTTATAATACCATAACCTGTTCTTAAAAGAAAGGGTTCTAATTATTACAATTTCTAATTTGTTAAGTCCCCCTACTCAGTGTATACTATAAGTAATATAACTTTACAGGAGGAATTTAACGATGAAAATTGGTTCTCATAAAACTAATTGCTATGGGGAAGAAATCCCCTATTTAAGAGGTATGTCCCATGAACTTTAATAATAAAGTAGTTTTAATAACAGGCTCTTCCCGCGGAATTGGAAAGGCTATTGCAATCAAATTTGCATCCTTAGGCGCAACTGTATTTATTAATGGTAGTAAGGATAGTGAGTCTTTGGAATCTGCTTATGATGAAATCTTAGCCTTAGGTGGCAATGTTTATATGTATTTGTGTGATGTTTCATCTTATGAATCCACAAAGAGCCTATTCGAGTATATCTATACTCAGACAGGACACGGGGTTGATATTTTAATTAACAATGCTGGGATTTCTTATGTAGGGTTATTCACAGATACCACACCTGATATGTGGACAAGTATTTTAAATACTAATCTTTCTTCTATTTACAACTGCTGCCACTTGGCCGTTCCTAGTATGATCAAAAAACAAAGTGGCTGCATTATTAATATTTCCTCTATATGGGGTAATGTAGGTGCTTCTTGTGAAGTAGCTTATTCAGCTACTAAGGGTGGGATTAATAGTTTTTCTAAATCTCTTGGTAAAGAGCTAGGGCCTTGTAATATTAAGGTTAACGCTATTGCTTGTGGATTCATTGATACAGGTATGAATAGTTACTTATCCCAAGCTGAGCAAGATGACTTTATTAATGAAATCCCCTTATGCCGAGCTGGCAAATCTGAAGAAGTTGCCGATTTATGTGTTTATCTTGCATCTGATCATTCCAGTTATTTAACAGCCCAGGTCATTACACTTGATGGTGGTGTTCTTTAACAATTATTTTATATTTAAAAACGCAAAAAGTGCCAAGGTTTCCCTTGGCACTTTTTTGTATGTTCGTAGAATCTTGCAAGCAAGAATCCTTATCTCTTTGAGAATTGTGGCGCACGTCTAGCACCTTTAAGTCCGTATTTCTTTCTTTCTTTCATACGTGGATCACGTGTTAAGAAACCAGCTTTTTTAAGCGCACCTCTAAGTTCGATGTCAGCTTGTAGTAAAGCACGGCTAATTCCATGACGAATAGCACCTGCTTGTCCTGTTGTTCCACCACCATGTACATTTACTTTTACATCAAATTTGCTTAATGTATCTGTAAGCACTAAAGGTTGTTTTGTAATTAATTTTAAAGTTTCAAGACCGAAATAGTTATCGATATCTCTTTTGTTAATTGTAATTGTTCCGTTACCAGGTACAAGGTATACACGCGCAACTGATTCCTTACGTCTACCTGTTCCGTAATATCTTACTCCTACCATGTGAATTCCTCCTTTCAGGGTTATCCGATATTAGAATTTTAATTCTTCTGGTTGTTGTGCATCGTGGTCATGCTCTGCTCCTGCATACACACGTAATTTTGTAAGCATTTTTCTTCCTAAGCTGTTCTTTGGAAGCATACCTTTTACTGCTAACATGATGACTCTATCTGGATGCTTGTCCATCATAACACGAGCTGTTACTTCTTTAAGACCCCCTACATATCCTGAGTGTCTTCTGTACATCTTTTGATCTAATTTCTTACCTGTCATTTGGATTTGGTCAGCATTAATAATGATAACATGATCTCCACAATCAACATGTGGTGTATATGTTGGTTTATGCTTTCCTCTGAGTACAGTTGCTACTTCAGTTGCAAGACGTCCTAATGTTTGTCCAGCTGCATCTACAACGTACCATTTTCTTTCTACTGTTTCTGCGTTTGCCATATATGTCGTTCTCACTTGGATTACCTCCTTTATTCGTCTTTTAAAAATATGTTTATCTATCCGTAATATAAAATCCGGGGCTAAGGGATTTTATAAAGTGGTCTTTAATAACACAAACTATATTATATTATATGCCCACACTGATGTCAAGATATAAAACAACTATTACCAATTAAATATAATGCTTAACTGCCTGTGCAAATCCATCTTCATTATTGGATCCTACCACTAATTGAGCAATGTCCTTTAATTCATCTACAGCATTACTCATAGCAACCCCATACCCACTCACTTTTATCATATCTAAATCATTATGGTTATCACCTACAGAAACCACCTTTTTTATATCTATGTTTTTCATATCACACAATACTTTCAACATGCTCCCCTTAGATAAGTCTTTTGATATGACTTCTAAGAAGGTTTTATATGTTTTAAAATAGTTAAAATCGTCATTATTATATTGGTTTAATACTGCTATTGCCTCATCTAAAACGTCACTATCCCCTATAATCATAAGCTTGGGATAATCTTTATCTATTATAGAATAAAAGTCCTCTACAACCACTTGTTTATATTTATTAATAATGCGTTCTTCTTCCGTATATTCTGTTACCTTAGTACACATCATAGTATCTCCCATATGCACTACAAAAGATACATCCATATCTTTCAGTTTTGTATATATTTCTTTAATAATATTTTTATCTAAAAGTTTCCCATTATAATCCTCATCTATATCTTTTTCATATAGGCCTACTCCGTTATAGCTTATGATAAAATCTATGTAATCATAAATGCTATATTCTTTGGCTATTCTTTGAATAACCGTTTTTGCTCTTCCACTGGCTATTCCAAAGTGTATATTCTTTTGTTTTAATAAGCGAATAGCTTCAATGTTGGCTTGTGTTATGATCCCCTGATCATTTAATAGTGTCCCATCTAAGTCAGTTATTACAAGTTGTACCATTTAAAATTTCTCCTTTTCTAATTAAAAAATTGGATTTCATAAATTCCATGGGCGAGCAATTCATATAGGATTTAAAGACTTGCGAGAAGTACTTATAGTCACTATACCCTACCATTTCTGCAATCTCGTATATCTTGTACCTTCCTTCTATTAGAAGGTTAATAGACTGGTGAATTCTATAACCATTTAAAAAATCATTAAATGTACGCGAAGTATCCTTTTTAAATATTTTACTTAAATAGCTAGGACTCACCCCTAATACCTCTGCTACCTCTTCCATACTAATTTTATTATAGTAACCTTTCTCAATATAATCAATAACAAGTGACGTATTCTTATATTTATAGTCTGATTTTTGAACATAACATTCTACACCTAAAACCTCTATATGATCCATGTCCTTAATACTTTCTTTTAATTGGCTAAGAATTCTTTTCTCCATTATTTTCTTAACAACTTCCGTAATGATTTCACATAGCTTATTTTCATCAACTGGTTTTAATAGGTAATCAAAAACATTTAAATGGATTGCTTTCTTAGCATAATCAAATTCACCATAACCTGTTATGATAATAACTTCAAAGTCTCTTTTTTTAAAACCCTGCAACATTTCAAGCCCATCCATAATGGGCATTCTTATATCTGTTATGACCAAGTCTGGACTTAACTCCTTAATTTTCTCAATACCTTCTTGACCATTTGCAGCTTCTCCTACAATGGTGCATCCCATTTTTGACCAATCTATTGTATAGGCTAGACCTTTTCTTATTAAATCTTCATCTTCTACAATCAATACTTTAATCACATTCTCCACCCCTTAATATAGGAAGATAGATTGTTACCTTGGTCCCCTCACCCTGAACACTCTCAATATGAAATCCATACTGGTCTCCATATAGCAATTGGATTCTTCTGTACACATTATAAAGCCCAATATGATTGGTTTCTAGACCTTCTTGACTGAGGGATGCAACTATTTCTTCTAGTCTTTCTTTAGAAAAACCATCTCCGTCATCTATGATCTCTAGGACTAATTTGTTTTTATCAATAAATGTGTTAAGTTCTATGTTCAATTTTTCTTTTTTAGAGTATCCGTGATTAATGGCGTTTTCAATCATAGGTTGAATAATTAATTTAGGTACTACACAGTCTTTGGTATCTTCTTCTATATTAATGATATATTCTAGTCGCTTATTAAATCTATATTTTTGAATCATTAAATAATCTTCAATATATTTTATATCTGTTCTAATATATATATTCCCATCTTCATAATTAATACTATACCTTAACAAACTAGCTAAACCGACAACCATTTCCACTGCTTTTTCCGTATCAATTCTAATCATATATTTTAAAGTTTCTAATGCATTAAATAAAAAATGAGGATTAAACTGAGCTTCTAGCTGCATGATTTCTGACATCCGATTTCTGTTAACCAATTCATTGTTTTTATTTAAAAGTGCTTTTAATCTTACAATCATATCATTGAAATAATTGCCTATTAATTCAAACTCGTCATTGGATGTAATATTAACACGAAAATCCAGATGCCCTTCCTGCACTGCTTTTATAGCGTGTAATAATTCGTCAATGGATTTAGTTTTATTAATTGACATGCTTTTTGAAATATAAACAATGGCTACAGTTAATATTGAAAACAAAATTAATAAAAATATAATGCCAACAAAATAAAATTGATTTATAAATCTCATAGAGGTAAGGGTAAAAACCGAAATCTCTCCATCTAGAATATCTGATTGATATATATAGTACTTCTCCGCCGTTCTTATATACGCATATTTATGCTTATGTATCTTATATTTAAATTTACCCATTCTATCTAATATTAAATTATTTGTAGCTTTAATAGCATTTTTATATGGATCTGTAATGGCAATGATATCGATGTCATTACTGTATATAATCTCATCCCAACTACTTTCTAACAGATCAAAAATAATATAGCCAACAGTTTCTCCCTCATAACTGATTGCTCTTCCTATTGAATATATCGTTCTCATATTGCCTTCTAATTGCACCCGATTAATCATTCTTATTGTTCTTTGGGGATTTCGTTTCATTTGTTTAAATATCCCTGTTAGAAATATTTCATAATCATTATAGGGCGATTCATAAAAACTGTTTGTAATAATAGAGCTTCCTTTACTGTCCGTTATATGAAAAATACTTTTAATCTGCTGGTCATTTACAAAGCCATATAACAATTCATAAATATCTTTTTGATTGGTTATGGTTTGATTGCTTACATCATTAATATAACCACTAATCTTGTCATCTTGGGAGAGTTCTTCGGTTCCCTTAATATAACGACCTAGCTCTTCTTCAATTAATGCAGAAACTGTATTGTTAGTGGCTATATTTTGATTTTTTATTAATCTCTGCCCATACAGCATTAAAAAGTTATAGGACAATATGGTAAAAATCAAGATAGGAGCTACTGCATATAGAATAAAGGTTTTTCTAATTTCCTTTTTAAAAATCTTCTTTTTGTTGCTTCCCATATGCAGCTCTCCTATCTTATTGCATTTTTTAATTCTCTACCCTAAGTGTATCATATACAATCTCTTTTATAAATTAATTTCCTTATTGCCTGTAAACTTAAAGAAAATTAATAATGATATAACTGTTGTTACGGTTAAAATAGTTGATAATGCTGCTGCTGTTCCATAACTCGCCCTAATAACTTCTGTATAAATTGCAACAGACATTGTCCTTGTTCCTCCCGTATACAGTATGACAGAAGAACTTAACTCATTAATAACGGTAATCCAGCTTAGGATTGCGCCAGCCAATACCCCTGGCATCATCATTACGGCTGTTACCTTAAAAAACGTTTTCAAGGGGGATGATCCTAAGCTAATAGAGGCCTCTTCCATACTTGGGCTAATCTGATAAAGTATGGCGGCACTTGATCGCAAGGTGTAAGGCAGTCGCCTAATGACAAACGAAACAATCATAATCATTGCTGTTCCACTGAGTAATAATGGTTTTTTATTGAAAGCTAGAAGCAAGGTAATACCTAATACAGAACCAGGTATAATATATGGAAACATTGTAACTGTATCAATAATACCTGTTAACCATGTCTTTCTTCGCGTGGAAATGTAAGCTATAAACATCCCTAGTAAAATAATAAGTACAATGGCTATAAGGCCAAATAGGTACGTATTAACAATAGCCCCCCCTGCACTTTTAAATATTTTTCTATAACTATCTAATGAAAATCCTTTTGCAAACATAGCCCCATTTGTTTTTAAGAATGAAGTATATATAACCATAATTTGTGGAATGATAGATAAGAAAACGATACTATAAACAAATCCATGAACCAGTACACTTCTAACACCTTTTATATCTTTCGGTTGTATAGGTCTAAGTGAGCTCATTGTAAAAGATTTTTTGTTAACAATATACTTTTGTACCATAAATAAAATAGCTGTAATAAAGACCATAATGGCTGCCATCGCTGCTGCAAAGTTGGCTTGCCCACCGACTTCACTTATAAACTCAGAATAAATAATAACTGGCATAACATTAAATCCTTCTCCAATTAACATAGGAGTACCAAAATCAGCCAGAGCATTCATAAATACAAGTAATGATCCTGCTAATACTGTTGGAAGTATTAAGGGCAGTATAATGGTTACAACCTTTTTAAAAGAGTTACACCCTAAACTCTCTGCGGCTTCACTTAAAGATACATCTATTTTCTTGAGGGCTCCTGATACATACAGATAAATAAATGAATATAACTTTAAGGTAAAAACTAATACAATCCCTCCAAAACCATAAATAGAAGGTGTTTGAATGCCCAATATACCCGATAAAAACTTAGTGACTATACCACTTCGCCCTAGGAGTAAAATCCAAGAATAAGCGCCAATAAAAGGTGGTGAAAGCATTGATATAATAACCAGTACATCTACAAGCCCTTTCCCTTTTATTTTATATATTGTCATAAAATAAGCTAATGGTGCGCCTATAACAATCGCTAATAAGGTAACACAAATGGTAACACTAAAACTATTAAGCATTGACTGATAATAATATTTCTTCTGGAAAAACTGAGAAAAGTTCGCCATTGTGAATGCACCCGTTGTAGAATCTTTAAATCCACTTATAAAAAGTGAAAAAAGCGGATAAATAAGAAAAAGGGCAAAGATTGCTGCAATAATAATTGTTATGGTACCCCAAAAATCAAACTCAAACTTTTTCTTATTCATATTTTTTCACATCCTTAATTAAACTATCTGTACCTTCCTCTGTAAATATATTAATCTTATTACAATTAGGTTTTAAGGTAATGCTATCCCCTATTTCATAAATTCTCTCAGCATGACCAATATCTTGTGAAAATTCGATAGACGGCTGACCTGGTAAAATCATGTCTTCCCCAAAAGTTAATTCGTATGTTATATATTTTCCTAAAAATGTTTTGTTTTTAATTTTTGCAGTTATTCCATCTGAACTAATAGAAAATTCCTCTGGCCGCACGGCAATACACACTGGCATGTTATCTGTTACTTTGTCTACTAAATGATTCATCTTGACTTTATAGCCACTCTTAAAGCTAAGACATTTCCCTTCCTCATTAACAGAAACAATCCCTTTAAATAAATTAGAGTGTCCTATGAAAGTGGCCACAAAAACATTGGTTGGCCTAGTATAAATCGTATGGGGTTCCCCTACTTGCTGGATTATTCCTTCCTTCATAACAGCTATTCTATCTGATATGGCTAGTGCCTCTTCTTGATCATGGGTAACATAAACAGTTGTTATACCGACTCTTTTTTGAACTTCTCTTATGGCACTACGCATCTCTACACGCAGTTTTGCATCTAAGTTAGAGAGCGGTTCATCCATTAAAAGAACACTTGGATGAATAACAATTGCCCTAGCTAGTGCTACTCTTTGCTGCTGCCCCCCAGACAAGTTTTCAGGAAGCCTATGTTGGTATTGCTCTATTTGGACAACTCGTAGGATATTATCTACCTTGGTTTTCATGTCATCCTTTTTCATTTTACGAAGCTTTAACCCATACTCTACGTTTTCTCTTACGGTAAGATGGGGGAATATGGCATAACTTTGAAATACCATACCAATATTACGTTTGTGAGCTGGTATTGTATTGATAATAGTATCGTCAAAACTAATCTCTCCGCCCTCTATACTATTAAATCCTGCTATCATTCTTAAAAGGGTTGTTTTCCCACATCCTGATGGCCCTAGCAAGGTAAAAAACTCTCCATTTTTTATATCTACGGATAAATCAGGTATTACTGTTACTTCACCATATCTTTTTATTACATTCTTTACCCCAATTGAAACACTCATTTCAATTCCTCCTTATAAGATAAGCTCACAAAGAAATGATGCTGTCCTTGTGAGCTTCAATTACTGCAACTGTATTTACACTGTTATTGTGCGCTAGTGAAGATATCTTTAAACTTATCTAACCACTCTTGTTTTTTCTCAACAACTAAATCTTGATCATCGTAAATTAAGTTGATATTCTCCATTTTCTCAAGCCCTTCTGGTGCTGGAATATCTTTTCTTACAGAACGTCTATTTAGTTTTTCGATAATAATCGTTTGGGCATCTTCTCCTGTTATAAAATCAATAAACTTCTTAGCATTTGCTATGTTCTTAGCATCCTTTATGATATAAATACCATCAGGTTTAGAAATTACGCCTTCTTCCATATAAACAAGTTTGACAGGAGCACCATCGGCTACATATTTCGCACCACCTTCTTCAAAAGTAAGGCCAACTGTATACTCACCATCGGCTACTCCTTTATAAACTGCTGAGGAACCGCTTAGGAGCTTCCCATCAAGGTTTTTAGAGAACTCCTCTACATAACCCCACCCTTGCTCTGGATCTCCTTTTCCCATAGCATAAAGCATATTAATGAGATGCTCATAGGAGGATGATGATTTAGAAGGATCACAGTGAGCTATCTTGCCCTTTAATTCTGGATTCAGTAAATCTGCATAACCGTCTACTTTTATGTCTCCAATAAGATCTGTGTTAATCATAATAACACTTGGTATATTTGTAAATCGTGTTAATGGTCCCTCTACATTTTTCATATTATCATATATATATTCTTCATTGGCTGATTGGTAGTCTTCAAATAAATCCATTTGAGGTTCCATTGTCGAAAGAGATCCACCCCAGAAAATATCACCTAAAGCGTTCCCTTGTTCTGATTCTACTCTTTTTAGAAGTTCCCCCGTACCAGCTGCCACGACCTCTACCCCTATACCCGTTTGTGTTTCAAATTCACTTACTAGTGGATTAATAAATTCCAACGGATGTGGACAATATATAACTAAATTATTGGATTCCTCTTTTTTTCCCCCACATCCTGTTGTAGACATTATCACTGAAAGCAATAACCCTAATGCAAGCCCTTTTTTCATAAACCCCTTTTTCATATTTACTCCTCCTCTATTTGTGTATAGTTAAAGTATAGTTTAGCTATGACTATTAAACAATCCGAAAAAATAGCTGTATTGTCTAAAATTACGAACTAAGTTATAACTTTTTTATAGTATTTAAATAAAAAAAGGTACTAAATCTCTATTTATCTTAGAGTTTTAGTACCTTTTTTAAACTAATATTCAACATTACACATGGTTAATCCACAGGCTGGCACTGTTTTTCCAGCTTTTTGACGGTTTTTTGACACTATAATTTGGCTAATTTCACTTGGCTCAACCTTGCCTATGCCAACTTGTATTAAAGTTCCTACCATAATCCTAACCATATTATATAAAAACCCATTACCACATACCTCAAAGGTAACAATCTGATCATTTTGGGTTACCTTTGCATAATGAATTGTTCTAGTTGTAGTCCTTGTGGTATTTCTAGATGCACAAAATGCTAAAAAATCATGGGTCCCCACAAAATATTGTGCCCCTTTGTTCATTGCTTCCACATTGAGTGGAATATGTACAAAGTCAGCATAATGACGCATTTGAGGGATCGGATAATCTGCATTCATAATTTGGTATTTATAGGTTTTGCTTTTTGCCGAGTACTGAGCATGAAATTTATCTGGTACCTTTTCAGCACTTATAACAACAATATCTTGTGGCAAAATATTATTTAATACTAAAGGTACCCTTTCCATTGGAATATTAGTGTTTACCATCAAGGTAGCACACTGCCCAAGGGCATGTACGCCTGCATCTGTTCTTCCTGCGCCTTGAATTTTTACTTCTTGCTTAAATAACTGTTTGCAAGCCTTTTCTAATTCTTCCTGAACGCTTACCACATCATCTTGTCTTTGCCATCCATAATAGCGCGTGCCATCATAGGAGACAATTAGTTTTATTTTTTGCATTTGTATTCCTCGTTCTATAATAACTTAGCAACTATCATTAAGATACACATGATTATTCCCGCTACATAATCTTTTCCTTCTAACATAAGTTGCTTCATTCGTGTACGATTTTCTCCGCCACGGTAACACCGGGCTTCCATTGCCATAGCGAGCTCATCAGCCCTTCTAAAGGCTGATATGAATAAGGGTACTAATATAGGAATCAAAGCCTTAGCACGCTTAATTAGGCCACCACTTTCAAAGTCAGCCCCTCTGGCCATCTGGGCTTTCATAATCTTATCTGTTTCTTCTAGCAATATTGGAATAAATCGAAGTGAAATACTCATCATCATTGCTATCTCATGTGCTGGCACACCTATTTTTGAAAAAGGCTTAAGCAATGACTCGATACCATCTGTAAGCTCTATGGGTGAGGTTGTAAGGGTTAATAACGACGATCCTACAATAAGCAGGACCAGCCTTGCCACCATCTTAATGGCTAATTCAAGACCTTCAAGTGTTACTTTAATCCATCCAAATTCATATAATATGGTATCTCCTGGGGCCATAAATACATTTAAAACAACTGTAAATAAAATGATTATAAATATCGCTCTAAGTCCCTTCAAGATAAACTTTAAGGGTATCTTGGATATCTTTGTAATAAGATATACAAATAAAGCTATAAACACGTAACCAATATAATTCTCTACCATAAAAAGCGAAATAATATAGGCAAAGGTAGATAATATTTTAGCCCTGGGGTCTAATTTATGGATAGGAGAATTGGTTGGGTAGTATTGTCCAATAGTAATATCTCTAATCATTTTTTATGCCCTCCTTGCTTTAAGTATGCTGCAATAATATCTGCCGCTTCCTCTACTGTAAGAATATCTGCTTTTATATTCATACCTTTTTGGATTATAGCCTGCATAATATACCTAATTTGTGGCGCTGCAAGTCCCATAGCCTCTAATTCCTCAATATGATTAAAAACTTCTCGTGGCTTACCATCTAATGCAATACCACCCTTTTCCATTACGACTAATCGATCTACATAGCGGGCTACATCCTCCATACTATGTGATACTAAAATAACCGTAATGCCTAAAGTCTTATGCATCTGGCTAATCTGATCTAAAATTTCTTCTCTGCCTCTAGGATCAAGACCTGCTGTTGGTTCATCTAAAACTAGTATATCTGGTCTCATGGCTAGTACACCCGCAATGGCTACTCTTCTTTTCTGCCCACCTGAGAGCTCAAATGGGGATTTCTCATACATTTCTTCTCCAATATTCACCATTGATAGTGCTGAAATGACTCTTTCTTTGATTTCATCTTCTGATAGACCCATGTTCTTAGGGCCAAAGGCCACATCCTTATAGATTGTCATTTCAAATAGCTGATATTCTGGATATTGGAATACAAGTCCTACTTGTTCTCTTATCTCTTTAAGTTTTACTTCCTTACTGTGTATATCTTTTTCATTAATACATATAGTCCCACTGGTTGGTTTCATAAGTCCATTTAAGTGTTGTATTAATGTACTTTTACCTGAACCTGTATGTCCTATAAGTCCTACAAACTGGCCTTTCGGAATATGAAGGGTTACATTCGATAGGGCTTCTTTTTCAAAAGGACTTTCGGGATTATATATATGTGTTACATTTTCAAGTTTAATTGCCATATAGCATCCACCACCTCTTCTACAGACAGTATCTCTGTGCTAATATCAATCCCTCTTTTTTGTAGTTCATAGGCAAGTGTAGTCGTATCTGGTGCACTTAGTCCCAGTTCTCTAAGTTCTCCAACCTGAGCAAAAATTTCTCTAGGTGTGCCTTCCATTACAATGTTGCCTTCTTCCATTACAATAACCCGATCGGCATGTATTGCTTCTTGCATGTAATGCGTAATATGAATAATAGTTATATCTTCTTCTTTATTAAGTTTGTGAATCGTCTTTAAGACTTCTTTCCGGCCAACTGGGTCCAACATGGCCGTTGGTTCATCAAAAACAATACATTCCGGTTTCATGGCAAGTACCCCTGCAATAGCTACCCTTTGTTTCTGTCCTCCCGATAAATAATTAGGGGAATGGTTTTTGTAGGCTGTCATTTCCACTGCTTCTAGGGCTTTATCAACTCTATCCCTTATCTCTTGTGGAGGAACGCCTAAGTTTTCTGGCCCAAATGCTATATCTTCATCTACTATAGTTGCAACAATTTGATTATCTGGATTTTGAAATACCATGCCTGCTATCTGCCTAATATCCCATATTCTATTGGAATCTTTTGTATCAATCCCTTTGATTAATAGAATTCCTTCCATAGGCGTAAGAATTGCATTTAAATGTTTTGCAAAGGTTGATTTTCCAGATCCGTTATGTCCTACTATAACCACAAATTCTCCCTTTTTAATATCAAGGCTAAGGTTATCTAAGGCAGTGAATGACTCTTCTATTTCTCCCTGTTCATTATGTTTATGATACTTAAATGTTAAATCTTTTGCTTGTACCATTTGATCCATTTTATCACCTGTTTCTCTTATATATTAATAAGTAAATTAAAACCCCTATAACACATTGTTTTAACTTACATATTGATACATCTTTTACATATAAATAGATACAAATAAGGGATTAAGACTACATCTTAATCCCTCAGTATTAAACTAACTCAATAATTACTTCTTCTGCTGCATCACCTTTACGTGGTCCGATTTTGATGATTCTTGTGTAACCACCATTACGATCTACATATTTAGGAGCAATTTCATCAAATAACTTTGCAGTTAAGTCAACACGTTTTGCTTGTCTTTTCTTTGTAGGAGATACTTCAGTTACTGGGTAAAGTACTTTAAGCATCTTTCTTCTTGCATTAAGTCTAGATGAATGATCTTTTTTGATTGTTTTTTCGATTTCTTCATAAACAGTCACTTTTTTGCCATCTATCTCTTCTTTAACACGTTTGCCATTGGCATCCTTTTTTGGGCTTTTTGCTGTAATTGTAACTTCATCATAATTGTCTTTTTCTCTTACAGCCATAGCAATTAATGTTTCAGCCATTTTTCGGATTTCTTTAGCTCTTGTATCAGTTGTTGTGATTTTACCATGGTAAATTAAGCTTGTTACCTGGTTTCTTAGTAACGCCATACGTTGGTCTGTAGGACGTCCAAGTTTTCTATGTCCAGCCATTCCTCAACCTCCTTCACGTAATTCCTAATCTTCGTTCGGTTTTAACTTTAATTCCAGTTCCGTTAACTTAGCTAGTACTTCCTCTAAGGATTTCTTACCTAAATTACGTACCTTCATCATTTCATCTTCAGTACGGTTCGTTAGCTCTTCAACAGTATTTATACCTGCACGTTTTAAGCAATTATAAGAACGAACTGATAAGTCTAGTTCTTCAATGCTCATTTCAAGTACTTTCTCCTTGGTATCTTCTTCTTTCGTTACCATGATTTCAGCATGACGTGCATTCTCAGATAAATCTATAAATAGATTTAAATGTTCATTAAGTACTTTTGCTCCAAGGCTTACAGCCTCATCAGGCTTAACAGTCCCATTTGTCCATACTTCTAAGGTTAGTTTATCATAGTCAGTTACTTGCCCTACACGTGTATCTTCTAACATGAAGTTTACGCGTGTTACCGGAGTATAACTAGCATCCACTAAAATTACTCCTATTGGCATTTCTTCTTTATTAGGATCGCTTGTTCCAGCATATCCCCTACCCTTAGTAATGGTCATTTCAATATATAATCTAGAATCAGAACCACCGTTTAATGTTGCAATATACATTTCCGGATTGATAATCTCAATGTCTGAGCTACATTTTATATCTGCTCCAGTAATAACACCTTCACCATTAGCTTCAATATAAGCTATTTTAGGCTCAGGATCATCACTGTTGTCTAGGATTGCAAGTCCTTTTAAATTAAGAATCAATTCCATAATATCTTCTTTAAGTCCTGGAACTGTACTGAACTCATGTAAAACACCATCAATCTTTACACTGCTTATTGCTGCACCAGGTAAAGATGATAGTAAAATACGTCTTAAACTATTTCCTAAAGTTATTCCGTAACCTCTTTCTAGAGGTTCTACTACGAAGCAACCATATTTCCCATCTTGGGATAGTTCCTTAATTTCAATACTAGGCTTTTCAAATTCAAACACTCGATAAACCCTCCTTTATTTTTAAAATTAATGTATGAGGGTGACAAATTATTATTTAGAGTATAACTCTACAATTAATGTCTCTTGAACTTGTGTATCAATTTGTTCCCTGCTTGGAATATCTGTTACTGTCCCTGTTAAGTTTTCAAGGTTTGCATCAATCCACTCAGGTACAATTCTTGAAGCAGTTACTTCTGCAACTTGTTTAAAACGCTCATAAGATTGTGCGCTTTCTTTAATTGCAATAACATCTCCAACTTTCACTTGGTAAGAAGGAATATTTACTTTCTTTCCATTAACAGTGATTAAGTTGTGACGTACAACTTGCCTAGCTTCTGTACGTGAACGACCAAGTCCAATACGGTATACAACGTTATCAAGACGAAGTTCAAGAACTCGTAATAAGTTTTCACCCGTAATGCCTTTTTGACGATCAGCCATATCAAAGTAAGATCTAAATTGTTTTTCTAAGATACCATAGATTCTTTTAGCTTTTTGTTTTTCACGAAGCTGTAATCCGTACTCAGATTGTTTCTTTCTACTTTGACCGTGTTGCCCTGGTGCGTATGCTCTTCTTTCTATAGCACATGCAGGGGTGAAACATCTTTCACCTTTTAAAAATAATTTTTCACCTTCACGTCGACATTGTCTACATTTAGGTCCTATATATCTTGCCATTCCTTACACCTCCATTACACTCTTCTACGTTTCGGTGGACGACATCCGTTATGTGGTACAGGAGTTACGTCTTTTATCAATGTTACTTCAAGACCTGCTGCTTGAAGTGCACGGATAGCTGCTTCTCTTCCTGATCCTGGTCCTTTTACCATTACTTCTACAGACTTAAGGCCATGTTCCATTGCTGCTTTAGCCGCTACTTCAGCTGCCATTTGCGCTGCATATGGAGTGGATTTTCTTGATCCTCTAAACCCTAACTCACCAGCACTTGCCCATGAAAGTGCATTTCCATTGGTGTCAGTTAATGTTACAAGTGTATTGTTAAATGTGGATTGAATATGAGCAATTCCACGATCTATATTCTTTTTAACGCGGCGACGGGATCCGCCTTTTTTGCCTGCTCCCTTTTTAGGTGCTGCCATGTGCTTTAACCTCCTTTAAAACTATTTTTTCTTATTAGCTACTGTACGTTTTGGTCCCTTACATGTTCTTGCATTTGTCTTAGTTTTTTGTCCTCTTACTGGTAATCCTCTTCTATGTCTTATGCCTCTATAGCATCCGATTTCCAATAATCTTTTTAAGTTAAATGCTTTCTCACGACGAAGGTCACCTTCAACAAGTTGTGATTTCTCGATAATTTCACGAATCTTCACTTCTTGATCATCAGTTAGGTCACTTACTCTTATATCAAAGTCAACCCCTGCGTCTGTAAGAATTCTCCTTGAACTTGGACGGCCTATACCATAAATATAAGTAAGACCAATCTCAATACGTTTATTTCTTGGTAAGTCTACACCAGAAATTCTTGCCATGTGCTTTTACACCTCCTGAATATACTCTGTACTGCTTTTACTTATCGACTTCTTTAACACTATCATTAATGCTAGAATTTATCAGCCTTGTTTTTGTTTGTGTTTTGGATTTTCGCAGATGACACAAACACGGCCTTTTCTTTTGATTACCTTACACTTTTCACAAATCTTTTTAACAGATGGACGTACTTTCATCTTTCTGCTCTCCTCTCATGCTTATCACATTATTTAGACCGCCAAACGATTCTACCTTTAGTTAGATCGTATGGTGACAGTTCAACTGTCACTTTATCGCCTGGCAGGACACGGATAAAATTCATTCTAAGTTTACCAGAAATATGAGCTAAAATTTTATGTCCATTTTCTAGTTCTACCTGGAACATTGCGTTTGGTAATTTCTCAATTACAGTTGCTTCAGCTTCGATTACATCACCTTTAGCCAAGTTACAAACCTCCTCGCTTATTGGAAGACGCTTCTAAATATTGCACTACTGCTTTACGCAAGTCAGCATTATTTAGGTTGCCTTCTTCTTGAATTTTTTCCTTTATTTCTTCACTAACATAGTTCACTTTTTGAACATGTTTTACTTTTTTCTTTTTTGGTTTTTCTATTGTGCGTACTTTACCATCAGCCAAGTATAGGTACTCATCTTCTATTCTCATAATGATGAATAACCTTCCTTTATCATGACCACTTTTTGAAAACACGAACTGTCCTATAACATATTCAGGTACCATTTAGTTCACCTCAGTATCCTCTTTTGGTATAGTGAGTATCTCTGGTTCATCATCCGTTATAACGATTGTATTCTCATAGTGTGCAGACGGCATGCCATCTCTTGTTACAACTGTCCAATCATCACTTAAAACATTAACTTCCCATGTTCCTATATTAACCATAGGTTCAATGGCTAACACCATCCCCTTACGTAACTTAGGACCTCTTCCAGGTGTTTTGTAGTTAGGTATTTGTGGCTCTTCATGTAGTTCTCTGCCGATGCCATGACCGACTAAATCTCTAACAATTGAAAATCCATTACTTTCTACATATTTCTGGATTGCTTGGGATATCTCACTTAAATGATGTCCAACTTTTGCAAACTTTAAACCTTCGTAAAAACTTTGCTTGGTTACATCTATAAGTTTTTGCATTTCGGGTGATAATTCTCCAATACCATAACTACGAGCTGAGTCCGAGTGATATCCATTAAAGTACACGCCTGCGTCTACTGAAAGGATATCTCCTTGTTGCAATTTCCTTGTTGAAGGAATGCCATGGACTACCTCATCATTAATTGATGCACATATAGTCGCTGGGTACCCGCCATAATCTTTAAACGAAGGTATTGCTCCTTGGCTAATAATGTAGCTTTCAGCTATATCATCAAGTTCTCTTGTTGTTACCCCTACCCTTATATGTTTAGCGATAAGTTCATGAGTTCTTACTAATATTTCTGCTGCCTGCCTCATTTTTTCTATTTCCGCATCAGATTTAATGGAAATCGCCATTTTAGTTCACTCCTAATGCGTCTTTGAGTCTGTGTCTTACTTCTGCTACCTCACCTACACCATCAAGTTCGATGAGTTTTCCTTGCTCCGCAAAATACTTAATAAGAGGTGCTGTTTGATTTTGATATATTTCTAATCTTTTTCTTACAGTCTCTTCTTTATCATCTATACGTTGCACAAGTGTGGCCCCACAAAAGTCACAAAGCCCCGTTGTTTTTTCTATTTTACTAATGTTATGGAAGGAAGCGCCACAGTCTGGGCATACCGTCCTTCCTGCCATACGTTCTATTATGGCATGATTAGGTACTTTCACATCGATAACACAGTCTATTTTCCTGCCTAACTCTGCTAGCATTGTATCGAAAGCTTGTGCTTGGGGAATAGTCCTTGGAAATCCATCCATAATCATTCCATCGTTACAATCCTCTTGTATAATCCGATCTTTTATTAGTTCTATTACTAATTCATCCGGAACAAGTTGCCCTAGATCCATGTATCCTTTTGCCTTTTTACCAAGTTCGGTTTGTTTGGCAATATGATCTCTAAATATGTTCCCTGTGGAAATTGTAGGAACATTGTAAATTTGTATTAGTGTTTCAGCTTGCGTGCCCTTACCTGCGCCTGGAGCCCCTAGTAGAATTATATTCATCCCGCTACCTCCCCACTCTCATTTCTCTTTACAAAAATCCTTTATACGTTCTCATAAGCATCTGTGACTCTAAAGACTTCACAGTCTCAAGTGCTACTCCTACTACAATCAGTAGTGATGTTCCACCAAAAGTTACTTGCATACCAAAAATCGCTGTAAACACAACCGGTAATGTCGCTATAATCGCTAAGAAAATAGCACCCATAAGTGTAACGTGGGTTGCAATTTTTGTTAAATGATCAGCTGTTGGTTTCCCTGGTCTTATACCAGGAACAAATCCACCACTTTTTTTCATATTGCTCGCAACTTCAACTGGGTTGAATGCAATTGTAGAATAAAAGAATGTAAAAAATAGTATTAACAAAATATATAAAACTGCACCAAATGGTTCAGTCCATTTCAAGTTACTCAGTATTTTTCCCCACGTGCCACTTGGACTCGCTACAAAAAAGCCTGTGATAATTTCTGGAAATTGAATCATAGACATTGCAAAAATTACTGGAAGTACGCCTGATAAGTTTACCTTAATCGGAATATGTGTGGATTGACCACCATATACACGTCTTCCTGTCGTTCTCTTTGCATATTGCACTGGAATTCTTCGTTCTCCTTGAGACATTATAACTACGAAAACAATCATTGCAAGGAATAATAGCAATAATATTACTGTTGCTATAGGTTGCTTATACGCTATAAGTACGCCAGCCCCTTGGGGAATCCTGGAAACAATATTTATAAATATAATTAATGAGATTCCATTACCTAATCCTTTTTCAGTGATTTGTTCACCGACCCACATTACAAGCATGGATCCTGCTACAAATGAAACAACTGCTAAGGAGTATCCCCATACACTTGTATCACTTAAGACGTTATAATTTCTAAGGGAAAATGTCATTCCCCATGATTGAATTATTGCTAATGCTAGTGTGACATATCTAGTGTATTTATCAATAGTCTTTCTACCATCTTCGCCATCTTTAGAAAGCTCTTCTAGTTTCGGAATAGCTATTGTAAGAAGTTGCATAATAATAGATGCATTAATGTAAGGTCCTACTCCCATTGCAAATAGTGCCATACTCTTAAATGCTCCACCTGACATAGCATCTAATAATCCAAGAACATTATTATCCCCTGACATCAGACCTTCAAGTGCACCTGCATTTACACCAGGTACTGGTATATGCGCTCCTAACCTAATTACAGCAAACATCCATAAAGTAAAGATTATTTTCCTTCTTAGTTCTGGAACTCTCCAAGCATTTTTTAGGGTCTTAAACACCTACATCACCTCTTCTGCTTTTCCACCTGCAGCTTCGATTTTTTCTTTCGCTGATGCACTAAATGCATTTGCCTGTACTACTAATTTTTTGGATATTACTCCGTTGCCAAGGATTTTAACACCATCTCTTGGATTTTTGATAATACCCTTTTCGATTAAGGATGCTACTGTTACTGTGCTTCCGTCTTCGAATCTATCTAACATTGATAGGTTAATTCCTATAATGCGTAAACTGTTTCTATTTGTAAACCCACGTTTTGGTAAACGTCTGTATAAAGGCATTTGTCCACCTTCAAAACCTGGCCTTACACCTCCACCTGAACGAGAGTTTTGTCCATCGCGACCTCTACCAGCGAATTTTCCGTTACCAGATCCATGTCCTCTACCTACTCTGTATCTAGCTTTTTTGGAGCCTTCTGCTGGGCTTAATTGACTTAGGTTCATCTCTTAGGCACCTCCTTTTTAACTTGCTAATTACGCTTCTATTTCTTCAACTTCTACTAAATGTCTTACATGATTTAACATTCCACGGATCGCTACATTATCGTCATGAGTTTTTACACTATTAAGTTTTTTCAAACCAAGTGCCTCTATGGTTTTTCTGTGCTTGGGAATTGCCCCGATTGTGGATTTTACAAGTTTAATTTTTAATTTAACCACCTGAACATTCCTCCTATCCTATAAGCTCTTCTACTGTCTTACCACGTAGTCTTGCTACCACTGAAGGTGTCTTAAGTGTTTCAAGACCTTCTAATGTTGCATTAACAACGTTTTTCTTGTTATTAGAGCCTAAAGATTTTGTTCTAACATTACGAATACCTGCAAGCTCAAGAACCGCACGTACTGGTCCACCAGCTATAACGCCCGTTCCTTCTGCTGCTGGTTTCAAAAGTACTCTAGCACTTCCGAATTCACCAATATTATCATGGTAAATACTATCTACTTCATTTCTTTCAATATAAATCAAGTTTTTCTTTGCTGATTCGATGCCTTTATTGATTGCATCTGGAATTTCAGTTGCTTTACCAATACCTACACCAACATGGCCATTTCCGTCACCAACTACTACCAACGCAGAAAATCTAAAGTTACGTCCACCTTTTACTACTTTTGTAACACGTTTAATTGTAACTACACGTTCTTGAAGATCCATACTACTTGGATCGATGTTTTGCTTTCTAGACACTGTTAGGTTCCTCCTTTACTAGAATTTTAAACCTGCTTCACGAGCCGCATCTGCTAGTGATTGGATTCTTCCATGATATATATATCCACCACGATCAAATACTACTTCTTCAATTCCTTTTGCAAGTGCTTTCCTTGCAATTTCTTCACCAACAACTTTAGCTGCATTAACATTAGATGTTATATCTACTTTAGCAATAACATCTTTTTCCATTGTAGATGCTGCAACTAATGTATTAGCTTTTTCATCGTCAATGATTTGTGCATAGATGTGGTTATTACTTCTATAAACAGCTAGACGTGGTCTCGCAGCTGTTCCTTTTATTTTGTTACGAATACGTCTATGTTTGTTAAGACGTACCGCTACACGTGATTTCTTTTGGATCATTCTACTTCACCCCTTTGCTATTATTTACCTGTTTTACCTTCTTTACGTCTGATCGTTTCGTCGATGTATTTGATTCCTTTGCCTTTATAAGGCTCTGGTGGGCGTTTAGCTCTGATTTCAGCAGCAAATTGACCTACATTTTCTTTGCTAATTCCAGATATGGTAATATGATTACCTTCTACTACGCTTTCTACACCTTCCGGATCATCCATTTCTACTGGGTGAGAGTATCCTAAAGAAAGTACTAATGTTTTACCTTGTTTTTGTGCTCTATATCCTACACCGTTGAGTTCCAAGACTTTCTTAAATCCGTCTGCTGTTCCTTCAACCATGTTGGAGATTAATGTTCTTGTAAGACCATGTAAAGATTTATTTCTCTTTAAATCATTAGGTCTTGTTACAACAACGTTTTCATCTTCAATAGCGATATTCATAGCACTATCAAATTCTTTGGTTAAAGTTCCTTTTGGCCCTTTAACATTTACTACGTTCCCATTGAGTGTTACTGTTACTCCTGCCGGGATCGCAATTGGTTGCTTACCAATACGTGACATAGTTGCACCTCCTTATCCTTCTTCAAATATTACCAGATGAATGCGATAACTTCTCCGCCTACACCTAATTCTCTTGCTTGTTTATCTGTTATTACACCTTTGTTTGTTGATATTACTGCTATTCCTAGACCGCCTAATACCTTAGGTAAGTTTTCTGCCTCAGCATACACACGAAGACCTGGCTTAGAAATTCTCTTGATACCAGAAATAACTTTTTCATTTTTATCTCGACCATACTTTAATGTAATTCGAAGATTGCTTTTAACACCTTCTCCTACCACCTCAAAGCCTCTAATATATCCTTCACTTAAAAGAATTTCAGAAATCGATTTTTTCATAATTGATGTTGGAACATCAACCTTATTATGTTTTGCTGTGTTTGCATTTCTGATTCTTGTTAGCATATCTGCAATCGGATCGCTCATTGTCATGTTATTTACCTCCTTCCTTAATTACCAGCTTGCTTTTTTAACACCTGGAATTTCGCCTTTGTGAGCCAATTCTCTAAAGCAAATACGGCATATGCCGAATTTCCTAATATAAGCATGTGGACGTCCACAAATACGGCAACGAGTATATTCTTGTGTAGAAAACTTAGCTGGTCTTTGTTGCTTTATCTTCATAGATTTTTTAGCCATTGACGCACCTCCTATTTTTTAAACGGCATCCCAAACAATCTTAATAGTTCGTGACCTTCTTCGTCTGTTTTTGCTGTTGTTACTATAATTACATCCATCCCACGAACTTTGTCTATTTTGTCATATTCAATTTCTGGAAAAATAATTTGTTCTTTAATCCCCATTGCATAGTTACCACGACCGTCAAATGACTTAGCGCTTACGCCTTGAAAGTCACGAACACGTGGAAGAGCAAGGTTAACTAAACGATCTAGGAATTCATACATTCTTCTACCTCTAAGTGTTGTTTTACACCCGATAGACATTCCCTCACGTAATTTAAATGCTGCAACTGACTTTTTAGCTTGTACTGTAACAGCTTTTTGTCCAGTGATTAGTTCCATATCTCCTACTGCATTTTCAAGCACTTTAGCATTTTCTTTTGCTTCGCCAACACCCATATTGATAACAATCTTGTCAATTTTAGGCACTTGCATTACATTTGTATAGCCAAATTTTGCTTTCATTCCATCTACAACTTCAGTATTATAAAATTCTTTCATTCTTTCCAATTTAGCTTACCTCCTTTCGGAAATTAGTCGATTACAACTCGTTGTTTATCAACGATAGCAACGCGCTTCTTTGTTGTTACTCTAACTCCATCTTTTTCTCCAACTACTATATCTACGCCAAGTCTTACTGGTTTACCGTTATGAAGATACATAACATTTGACACATGAAGGGCTGCTTCTTTTTGAATGATTCCACCCTGACCTTGTGCACCTGGTTTTTGATGTTTTGTAATCATATTTACTTTATCTACAATTACACGGCCTTTTTTAGGATCTACTCCCAAAATATTGCCTTCTTTGCCTTTGTCTTTTCCAGCAATTACAACTACGCGATCACCTGTTTTAAGTTTTATTTTCACAGCTTACACACCTCCTTATAGTACTTCTGGAGCAAGTGATAAGATTCTTGTATACTTTTTCTCTCTTAACTCTCTCGCTACTGGTCCAAAAATACGGGTTCCTCTTGGATTTTGATCTTCTTTTAAAATAACTGCGGCATTGTCATCAAATTTTATATATGATCCATCTGCTCTTTTCGCACCTTTTTTAGTACGTACAATAACAGCTTTTACAATCTCGCCTTTTTTAACAACACTACCTGGTGTTGCATTTTTAACCGTTGCAACAATAACATCACCAATACTTGCATATCTTTTCCTGGAACCGCCTAATACACGAATACAAAGTAATTCCTTTGCTCCAGTATTATCAGCTACCTTGACTCTACTCTCTTGTTGAATCATGGAAGACAACCTCCTTTCCTAACAAAACTATTTTGCTTTTTCTATAATATCTGTAAGTCTCCAACGTTTAGACTTAGATATTGGTCTAGTTTCCATCACGCGTACACGATCACCTATATTGCATTCGTTGTTTTCATCATGTGCATGTAATTTATATGTTCTTCTAATAATTTTTCCATAAAGAGGATGTTTTACATTGTTTTCAACAGCAACTGTAACTGTTTTATCCATTTTATTACTTGTAACTTTTCCTACTAATGACTTGCGAACACCTTTTACTACCATAATTATTTCTCCTCTCTGTAACTTACGCGTTTACTTTTTGAGTAATAATTGTTTGGATACGCGCAATATTTCTTCTTACTTCTGTAATTCTCGCTGTATTATCTAACTGATTGGTAGCATTTTGGAATCTCAAGTTAAAGAGCTCTTTCTTTGCACTTACAAGTTCAATTCCTAATTCATCCATAGTTTTTGGTCTCATTTCTTCCAGAAATACTTTATTTTTCACTACCATCACCATCCATTTCTTGTTCAGCACGAGAAACGATTTTACACTTCATTGGCAATTTGTGCATTGCAAGTCTAAGGGCTTCCCTAGCTGTTTCTTCGTTTACTCCTGCGATTTCAAACATTACACGGCCAGGCTTTACGACTGCAACCCAGTATTCTGGAGAGCCTTTACCAGCACCCATCCTTGTTTCAGCTGGTTTTGCTGTTACAGGTTTGTCTGGGAAAATTTTAATCCATACTTTACCGCCACGTTTCATATAACGATTCATAGCAATACGTGCAGATTCAATTTGATTTGATCTAACCCAGCTTGGTTCTAAAGCTACGATTCCATACTCACCATAAGTTACTGTGTTTCCTCGGGTAGCTTGGCCCTTCATACGTCCGCGAAATTGCTTGCGGTACTTTACTCTTTTAGGCATCAACATTAGTTATCGCTCCCTTCTACCTTCTTCTGTGGAAGTATTTCGCCTTTATATGTCCATACTTTCACACCAATTTTACCATAAGTTGTATTCCCTTCAGCGAAACCATATTCGATATCCGCTCTTAGTGTTTGAAGTGGAATAGTTCCTTCTGCATAATGCTCATTACGTGCCATCTCTGCTCCGCCTAGACGACCTGAACATGATACTTTAATTCCTTGCACGCCAGATTTCATAGCTCTTCCCATTGATTGCTTCATAGCACGACGGAAAGATACACGATTTTCTAATTGTAATGCAATATTTTCTGCGATTAATTGAGCGTTAGCTTCTGGGCGTTTCACCTCAATAATATTGATCATTACTTTAGCTGCTGACAATTCTTGTACTTCTTTACGAAGTGCTTCTATAGACGTTCCACCCCTACCAATAACAATTCCTGGTTTGGAGGTATGCACATGAATTCTCATACGTCCTGACATTCTTTCAATTTCAATTTTATAAATACCAGCTGTATATAGCTTGTCTTTAATAAATTTTCTAATCACATTATCTTCTACAAGATAATCTGCAAAATCAGCGTCATTAGCATACCATCTAGAATTCCAGTCTCTAATAATGCCGACTCTTAATCCGTTTGGATTTATTTTCTGTCCCATACCTAACCTCCTTATCTCTCATTAAGTACCACTGTGATGTGGCTTGTCTGTTTTTCTATTCTAAATGCACGACCTTGAGCACGTGCTCTAATACGTTTTAATTTTGGTCCTTGTGTTGCATATGCTTCTTGCACATAAAGATTGCTCATTTCAAGTCCATTATTATTTTCAGCATTAGCAACTGCAGACTTAACTACTTTTTCGATTACTCTAGCTGCGTTTCTTGGTGTATATGCTAAAATACCAAGTGCTGTAACAACATCTTTACCCTTGATTGTGTCAAGTACTATTTTAGCTTTTGAACTTGGAACTCTTACAAAAGTTACTTTAGCTCTTGGTCTTGGATCTGCTTGTTCTTCGTTTCTTGCTTGTTTAATCTGGGTTCTGTGTCCTTTTGCCATGTGAAGAACCTCCTTCCATTGATACTAGTATTATTATCTTACTGAAGATCTTCTTTCAGTGTCTTTTACGTGTCCTCTGTATGTTCTTGTTAAGGCAAACTCACCAAACTTGTGCCCTACCATGTCTTCTGTAACATATACAGGTACATGTTTTCTTCCATCATGGATTGCCACTGTGTGACCAACCATACTAGGGAAGATTGTAGAACGACGAGACCATGATTTAATTACCTTTTTTTCGCCCGCTGCATTCATTGCTTCTATTTTATTTAACAAGCTTTTATCTGCAAAGGGTCCTTTTTTTAAGGATCGAGCCATTAGGATGCCTCCTTTCAATTATAAAACTATTTTTGTTTACGAGTACGAATAATATATTGACTAGATTGTTTATTTTTCTTTCTTGTCTTGTAACCAAGAGCTGGCTTGCCCCATGGTGTACGTGGACTTGGCATACCGATTCCTGTTTTACCTTCACCACCACCGTGTGGGTGATCGTTAGGGTTCATTACAGAACCACGAACTGTTGGGCGAATTCCCATATGACGCTTACGGCCCGCTTTACCTATTGTAATAAGTTCATGCTCAATATTTCCAATTTGACCCATTGTTGCACGGCAATTAATTGGTAACAGTCTAGTTTCTCCAGATGGTAATTTTACTGTTGCATATTTACCCTCTTTAGCCATTAACTGTGCTGACATACCTGCTGAACGAGCCAGTTGTCCACCCTTGCCTGGTTTCATTTCGATATTGTGAATTGTACTACCAACTGGCATATCTTTCATTTCTAATGAGTTACCGATACGAATCTCCGCACCTGCACCGCTCATTAATTTATCGCCAACTTTAAGTTTTACTGGAGCAAGTATATATCTTTTCTCTCCATCTGCGTAATGTAGAAGTGCAATACGTGCTGTCCTGTTCGGATCATACTCGATAGTTGCTACTGTTGCAGGTATTCCATCTTTATTACGTTTGAAATCAATAATTCTATATTTAATTTTAGCACCGCCACCACGATGACGAACTGTGATTCTACCTTGATCATTTCTTCCTGAATATTTGTTAAGTGAAACCACTAAAGATTTTTCTGGCTTACTCGTTGTGATTTCTTCAAATGAGGAAGATGTCATATGCCTCCTTGAAGGGGTATATGGTTTGTATTTTTTAATACTCATCTTTGTCACTCCTTTCGAACTTTTGAATTCTTGCACACACATCCGTGTGTTTCATCTTTTCTATTTAACTACATTCCTTGGAAAAAGTCAATGTCATTACTTGATTCTGCCAGTTTTACAATCGCTTTTTTAACTTTTGCTGTTTTTCCAGCTGTTCTTCCACGACGCTTCAACTTACCTTCAAGGTTCATTGTGTTAACCTTTTCAACTGTAACACCGTCAAACATTTTCTCTACTGCTTCTTTAATTTGCACTTTAGTTGCAGTTGGATGTACTTGGAATGTGTATTTTTTAGCTGACATTTCATTCATACTTTTTTCTGTAATTACAGGTTTCAAAATAACATCATAATATTGAATATTTGCCATTATGCGTACACCTCCTCAATTTTGCTTAACGCTTCTTTTGTTACTACGAAAGTATCATATTTAAGGATATCATATACGCTAATATTATTAACTGCTGAAGCTTTTACCCCTGGGATATTGCGAGCTGATAATGCAATGTTTTTTGTTTCTCCCTCAGAGATTATTAAAGCTTTCTTTAGTTTAAACTTATCAAGTACATTTTTCATTGATTTCGTCTTAACTTCTGGGAAATTAAGTTCATCAATTACAATAAATTTGCTTTCGTTTACTCTACTTGCTAGAGCTGACTTAAGTGCAAGTCTTCTTTCTTTCTTGTTTGTCTTGAAAGAATAGTCTCTTGGTTTTGGAGCAAATACGATACCACCACCTGTCCACTGTGGTGCACGCGTTGATCCTTGTCTTGCTCTACCTGTTCCTTTTTGTTTCCATGGTTTTCTTCCACCACCACGTACTTCAGCACGGGTTTTTGCGCTTTGTGTTCCTTGACGCATATTAGCAAGATGTGAAATTACTGCTGTATGAACTAAATGTTCTTTCACTTCTACACCAAAAATGGAATCCATTAAATCTATTTCTCCAATTTGTTCTGCATTCATATTATATAAAGCAACTTTTGCCATTGTTTTTCCTCCTTTCCTCACCTATCGTTAAGCTTTAACACTGTTTTTAATTGTGAGCACTGATTTCCTTGGTCCTGGTACTGCACCTTTAACAAGTATTAAGTTTTTTTCTACATCTATACGTACAACCTCAAGGTTTTGTACTGTGATTTTCTCTGCACCCATGTGACTTGCAAGTCCCATACCTTTAAATACTTTACCTGGGTATGATGCTTGTCCTCTTGATCCAGCACTTCTATGATGTCTTGAACCGTGACTATTAGGTCCTGTTTTAAAGCCATATTTCTTAATAGCTCCTTGGAAACCTTTACCTTTTGAAACACCAGTTACATCAATTTTATCTCCTGCTGCAAATAAATCAGCTTTAATTTCTTGTCCAACTTCATATGCTGAAATGTCTTCTAAGCGGAATTCTTTTAGATGTCTCTTAAATGGTACGTCTGACTTTTTGAAATGTCCTTGTGTTGGTTGATTTGTATGTTTGGCTTTCGCATCAACAAAACCTACTTGGATTGCTTCATATCCGTCATTGTCCATTGTTTTCTTTTGCACTACTACGCAAGGCCCTGCTTCTAATACCGTTACTGGTATTAAGTTTGCATTTTCATCAAAGATTTGTGTCATCCCGATTTTCTTAGCCATAATTGCTTTTATCATTCCTTACACCTCCTAAGATCTACAGCGGATTGCCCTTAAGCAATCATTCTAGACGACGTTATATTACCGTCCTCATCATTTCCTTATTATCTCAAATCTACTTTAATATCCACACCGGCTGGCAAATCAAGTCTTCTTAATGCATCTGCAGCTTTAGGTGTTACCTCAAGATCAATCAATCTTTTGTGAGTTCGCATTTCGAATTGCTCACGTGCATCTTTGTATTTATGCACTGCACGAAGTACTGTAATAATTTCTTTCTTTGTAGGTAATGGAATCGGCCCACTAGATTTAGCACCAGTTTTCTTTGCAGTTTCAATAATTTGAGCTGCTGATTGATCGATAAGATTGTGATCATACGCTCTTAACGTAATCCTCATTTTTTGGCTAGTCATAAAAAAAGTCCCCTCCCTTTCGCACTTTTTAGAAAGCAGCACGACTAGTGGCGACTGTACACTCTACCGGGTGTTTCTTATCTAAACAAGCTTAAACATGCACAACTTGGTGCAATATACGTCATAAAATATAACATAGCTTGAATAATCCCTTTAAGTACAGTGACCTCATCGTCTGGTTTCATGAACCGGACATTGCTCGGCAGAAATTCCCCTATTACTAGGTGGCAACCTCCTGCGTCATGGCTCTCAATGTCACAACATACCTATTATACATGATAAAAATGTAAAGCACAAGTCTTTTTCAAACATTATTTCATTCCATATTAATCCATTTTTATACCTTTTTATTTAATACTTTCCTCACCCTTACAAGCCTATAATTTACGATTAATTGACGATTTTATTATAAAGAGTTAAACTGTAACTACAAATATTATAATACTAAAATCAATTAAAAGCGAGGAATTAAAATGCAAAACCTTCAAAATATGTGGCATGAAATTATTAAGGACGAATCTCTCATCTCTGCCACCTTCAGTAATGTTCGAAATAAAAATGAAATTTTATATACCCAGGTGAAAATTAAACCTATCTTAATTAAAGAACAACTATATTATCATCTTGAGTATATATTCGAAAAAAAGGTTGCTCATGAAAATCTACAACTTGAAGAATTTAGCCAAAGTATGATACAGCTATCCACTCTTATGAAGCAAATCAACATTTATACAACGCATCATGATTATCAAGTTATGATCAGTAAAAAGATGAAAGTTACCATTATTAAAAAAGTACCTTCAAAACACAAGGAGCCACTCTCACTTTCACATAATCGAAAGAAACAGTATCTCTTCGAGGAAGGAATACCAGTTCCTTTCCTTATAGAACTGGGTGTTATGAGCAAAGAGGGCATGGTTGTTAAAAGCAAATATAATAAGTTTCGCCAAATCAATCGTTTTGTAGAATTGGTAAAAGATGTTGCTAAGGAACTTCCTCAAAATAAAAAATTGCGCATTATAGATTTTGGTTGTGGCAAGTCATATCTTACCTTTGCCCTTCATTATTATCTTAAAGTGCTTTGTGGCTTAGATATTGAAGTTGTCGGCTTAGATCTCAAGCAAGATGTCATTAATACATGTAATAATCTGGTCAGTAAATTGGCCCTCGATAATATTAAGTTTTTAGTGGGAGACATTGAACAATACACAGAGTATAACCAGGTGGATATGGTAGTGACGCTCCACGCATGCAACACCGCTACAGATGCAGCCCTTGCAAAAGCTATTAGATGGAATGCCAAGGTTATTTTATCCGTCCCATGTTGTCACCACGAACTTTATACACAAATGGAAAATGAAATTCTCGCACCTCTTTTAGACCACGGAATCATCAAGGAACGATTTGCCGCTTTAGCAACGGATGGAATCAGAACACAAATTCTTGAAATTCTAGGTTATCGAACCCAGTTAGTGGAATTCATTGATATGGAGCACACCCCTAAGAACATCCTAATTCGCGCTATAAAAGCAGATAACACAAAGGATCTAAAGTTGCTTATTACTAACTACCACAGACTTACATCCTTTTTATCAGTCAGCCCATCCCTCGAGAATATGTTAAAACCGGAACTGAGTAGTATTGGTTTTAACCAAGATAATCTGTAAATATCACTAATTCTAAAAAGGCTCTAAGTAACTTAACCGTTACTTAGAGCCTTTTTACTATCTTTTATTATTATCTTTGAACTCGTCCTGATACATCTCCACCTACTAAGTTTTCTACTTCCGCAACAGTTACTCTATTGTAGTCACCATGAATTGTGTGTTTAAGAGCTGAAGCTGCAACACCAAATTCTAAAGCATCTTTAAAGTTTTTATCTGTTAATAATCCGTAGATTAAACCAGCTGCAAACGAGTCTCCTCCTCCCACACGGTCAACAATACGTACATCGTATATCTTTGAACGGTGGAATTCATTACCATCATAAATAAGGGCTGACCATCCGTTATCAGATGCTGAGTAGCTTTCACGAAGTGAACTCGCAACATATTTAAATCCAAATTTATCTTTCATTTGTTTACAAATATCTTTGTATCCTTCAATTTCAAGTTCTCCTGCTGTTACATCTGTTTTACCAGGCTTAAATCCTAATGTTTTTTCAGCATCTTCTTCGTTACCAATACATACATCAACGTACTGCATTAAGTTAGTCATAACTTTTTGAGCTTCTGCTTCTGTCCATAACATTTTACGATAGTTTAAGTCAACAGATACCATTACATTATGTCTTTTTGCTGCTTTTAAAGCTTCTTCTGTTAAAATAGCCGCATCTTTACCGAGTGCTGGTGTAATACCACTAAAGTGGAACCAATCTGCATCTTTAAATATTTCATCAAAATCAAAATCTGCAATTGTAGCTTCCGCTATAGCTGAATGTGCACGATCATATATTACTTTTGATGGACGCATTGAAGCGCCAGTTTCAAGGTAATAAATACCAACCCTATCTCCGCCTCTTGCAATATGTGTCGTATCTACACCTAAAGCTCTTAAACTATTAATAGCAGCCTGACCAATAGGATTATCAGGTAACTTTGTAATAAAACTAGCATCTAATCCGTAGTTTGCACAAGATACTGCAACGTTAGCTTCTCCTCCACCATATACAACATCAAATGCATCTGTTTGCTCAAATCGAGTGAATTTTGGTGTTGTTAACCTTAACATAATTTCTCCAAGTGTTACTATTTTTTTACTCATAATTTTCTCCTCTTATTTGTATTATATTTTATTCTCATCGTATTCAAGTGACAAATAAGACCAACAGCAAGGCTGTTGGCCTCAATTATATTATCTTGCTAGCCATCCGCCATCAACAGCTAAAGTATATCCATGTATATAATTAGATGCTTCTGAAGCTAAGAATACTGCTGCTCCTGCTACGTCTTCTGGCGTACCCCATCTATCTGCTGGGATTCTATCTAGAATACTTGTACTTCTATCTTCGTCCGCTCTTATAGCTTCTGTATTATTAGTAGCCATATAACCCGGTGCTATAGCATTTGCATTGATATTGTGTTTAGCCCACTCATTAGCCATAAGTCTTGTAACACCCATTACAGCACTCTTACTTGCTGTGTATGATGGAACTCTAATACCACCTTGGAAGGATAGCATTGATGCAATATTAATAATCTTTCCTGGTGTTTCTTGTTTAATAAATTGTCTTGCAACTGCTTGTGAAAAGAAGAATACTGTTTTAATGTTAATGTTCATAACATCGTCCCAGTTCTTTTCAGTAAAATCAATCGCATCTTCACGTCTAATAATACCAGCATTATTAACTAAAATATCGACTTTACCAAATTTCTCAACAGCACTTTTAATGATGCCTTCAAGTGGGTCAATAGATGTCAAATCTGCTACTACTTGTAAAAAATCTTTACCTAATTCTTTCATCTTTGTTGCTGTGTCATCCATTGCGACATAGTCAACACCTACAATATTTGCACCTGCGCTAGCGAGTCCAAGGCTAATGCCTTGTCCAAGTCCTGTTGAAGCACCTGTTACAATTGCTACTTTACCTTCTAATGAAAATTTATCAAGAATATTATTCATTGGTATCCTCCCTTATCTTATATCTTTAATTGCAATATGATCCATATCGTCAAATGTTTTGTTCTCTCCTACCATTCCCCAGATAAATGTATACGCTTGCGTACCACATCCTGAGTGAATTGACCAACTTGGTGAAATAACAGCTTGCTCATTGTGCATTGCTATATGACGTGTTTCATCTGGTTCTCCCATATAATGAAATACTGCTGCATCTTCAGGCATATCGAAGTATAGATAAACTTCCATTCTTCGCTCATGGGTATGACATGGCATTGTGTTCCACACATTACCTTCTTCCATAACCGTAACGCCCATCATTAATTGACAGCTATCTACTACATCCGGATGTAATAGTTGATAAATTGTTCTCTTGTTTCCTAATTTTTGATCTCCTAGAGGTACCTTTTTAGCATTTTTTCTTTCAATATGCTTTGTTGGGTATACCATATGAGCTGGTGCACTGTTAATATAGAACTTTGCTGGATTTTCTTTATCCACACTAGAAAACTCTACTGTTTTAGTTTCTTTTCCAACATACATAGCGTCTTTGTTTTCAAGGATATACTCTGTCCCATCAACAACAACCTTACCTGTATTTCCTATATTAATAATTCCTAACTCTCTTCTTTCTAAAAATGAATCTGTTCCTAATTGTTTCATTGTATCTATGCCTTCAGCAAGTTCAATTGTTTTTGAAACTGGCATAACACCGCCTGCTATAATTCTATCAATATGGCTATATGTCATATTTTTAGTATCCGGTGAAAATAATCCCTCAATTAAAAATTCTTCTCTAAGTTCATCAGTTGTATAATATTTAGCATCTTTCTGATTGGCTCCATATCTAATGTCCATAAATAAAATCCTCCATTTCAAATATTGAATTTATAGTTTTTTTGGTTAATAACATTATAGTCCTCTTGCTTCTTTTACCTTTGCTACAAAAGATTTTGCTGTTTCAGTAATGAGGGCATAGTTGCCTGTTTTAGCCCCAGCTGTAAGGTCTCCACCTACACCAACTGCAACACAACCATTTTTAATCCATTGGTCAACGTTATCTAAACTAACCCCACCTGTTGGCATAAGAGTCGCTTGTGGAAGTGGCCCTTTAATTGCTTTAATGAAATCTGGACCAAATGCATTCCCAGGGAATACTTTAATAACGTCTGCTCCCGCTTCCATTGCTTCAACAACTTCTGAAATCGTCATACATCCAGGCATATATGGCACTTGATAGCGGTTACATAATCTAGCTGTTTCTAAATCAAAACACGGACTCACTATATATTGTGCGCCTGCTAAAATTGCAATACGTGCTGTTTCACTATCTAAAACTGTTCCTGCACCTAAAACCAACTCATCTTCTGTAAACTTATTCTTTAAGGATGTTATAACACGGTCAGCACCAGGTACTGTAAAAGTAACCTCTATAGCACTAATTCCACCATCCATACAGGCTCTTGAAATTTTTTCCGCTTGTTCTTCATTTTCAGCACGAACAACTGCTACAACACCTGTTGCGTGAATCTTTTGTAATGTTCTCATTCTTGGGTTCATAACTCATTTCCTCCTTATATTTTACTTCCGTTTCATATTGTGGAACTCAGTTTCATATACTTACATTGTAACCTTTTTACCATTATAAATCAATCTAATTTATAACTATTTAAGTATTTTTCTAAGGTTTCATGGGTCGGCAAGCCTTCATTATCCCCTTGAACCATTACTTGAAGAGATCCTATGGCATTACCTCTTGTAACGGCATCTCTTAAAGTTAACCCCTCAAGAACACCACTCAGCACACCTACAGCAAAACCATCTCCCGCTCCTACTGTATCCACCACTTTATCTACTTTAAAACCTGGGACTTTATAAGATTCATTTCCAGTCTTAACAAATGCACCTTCAGCCCCAAGTTTAATCACTACTATTTTAGCGCCCATACTAAGATAAAAATCTGCTATTTTCTCAGGGTCATCGCTGCCCGTTAATATCTTCCCCTCGCTAATCCCTGGTAAAATCATATCACACTTAGAAGCGATATCATTCATAACACTTATCATCTCTTCTTTAGTATCCCATATTGTAGGTCTAATATTCGGGTCAAAGGTAATAAAGATTCCTGCATCTTTAGCTTTTTTAATCATTTCATAAATAGCTTCTCTTGAGCCTTTGGATAAGGCCGGTGGAATACCTGTAATATGAATAAGCTTTATGCCCTCTAGTGATACAGGCGCAACATCCTCCTTGGAAAGGTGGGAAGCTGCTGATCCTTTTCTAAAATAGACCACTTCTGGATCTCCATCTTCCGTTTTTCCTTTTAGCTGAAAAGCTGTTGAAACTTTATTATTATAACTTACATAGGATGTATCTATCCCTTTATCATTTAAAAAGTTTTCGATATACTGTCCAAATGGATCTCCACCTAGTTTTGTCACATAGCTTACTGGATGATTAAGATTAGTAAGCCCAATAGCAACATTTATCTCTGCTCCTGCTATTGACCTTGTAAAGTTTGTCACTTCTTGAATATTACCCAGCTCATTGGCTGTTAGTATAACAATCGGCTCTCCTATTAACATAACCTCTGACATACCATCGACTCCTCTGTTTATCTATCTTTATTTAAATTCTAAACTAACTTTCATGGTATCCTAGCTCATTTCTTATCTCAGAACCTATTGGTATTAACACTTTTATAATTTGCTCAAAAGTTTCATCAGTCATACGTTCTACAGGGCCGGATATACTAATAGCTCCCCAAGCTTTTTTTGTGTAATCTAGCAATGGTATCGCTATACAACGTACACCTAGTTCATTTTCCTGTTCATCGGTAGAATATCCCTTTTTCCGAATGCCTTCTAATTCCTTTTTCATTTTATCTAAATCTGTAATCGTATACTCCGTAAGCTCTTTTATCTTGCTTTTTGCCCAGATTTCTTCTACTTCCTCATCCTCCATTGTGGATAAAATAGCTTTCCCTACAGCCGTACAATATAAAGGCCTACGTATACCTATTCTTGAATGCATGCGTATGGTTTTATTAGGTTCTACTTTATCAACATAGACAATAGCGTTATCCTCTAAAACAACAAGATGGACTACTTCATTAATCTCTTCCATAATTTGGCTCAGGTAAGGTCTTGCCACTTCCAACATATCTAGTTCTTCTACTAACTTACTACCTAATTCAAATAGTTTTAACGTAAGTTGGTAATTATTATATTGATTTTGCTTTACATAACCTTTATCAACTAGGGTTGCTAATAACCTATGGGCCGTGCTTTTATGAAGCTCTGTTCTCTCACTTATTTCACCTACCCCTAGTCCTTTAGGATTCATTGATAATGTTTCCAAAATAACTAAAGTTCGGTTTACCGATTGTACATTTTTAGCCATTTAAATACGCCTCCTACTCATTAATTTACCCCATTGTTGTACTTTTACTACTAAACTTACAGACAATTTATAATCCCCGTTTCACATTGTGCATTTAAATTCCATACTATGATACTTCTATTATAGTATTTTAAAATATATATATCAATCCTTTTTAGATTTTTATATTTTAAATACAAAAAAACTTGAGGTATAACCTCAAGTTTCTTTAAAATAATGTGGATATTGTTTTTTCAATCCTTCTTCATCTGTTTTGTACCTCGATAGATGGCTTGTAATGATATCTATAGCTAATACTTTATCCTTCTTTATAATAGCATTCAGAATTGCTTTATGATCCAAAAGTATGTTGGTATGTTTAATGGTTGATAAACTTAAACTACGAACACGATCAAAGTGCGCCATCATCCCCTCTAAAAGATCATGCGTGAAGTCTTTATTACAGATACTAAATAATAATTTATGAAACTTATTATCTAATTGTAGCTGCTTATCTATCGCTTTTTGTTGTAAATAGAACTCGTGTAAGCGCAAATTCTCTTCTAATAAGATAATATCTTCTGGGGTTGCAACTTCACATGCTAACGCCACCATATTATGCTCTAGTACCAAACGGATAAATCTTACTTCCTCAACCAACTCACTATCAATTAGTGAAATAAAACTACCTTTTTGAGGATATATTTCAACAATCCTCAGCTTAGATAACTCGATTAAAGCCTCTCTTACAGGAGTCCGACTTACCCCTATAGCCTCAGCTAGTTCCTTTTCACTAATCATGCTACCTGGTTCAAGTTCTAACGATATAATATTATATTTTATAATACGAAAAGCATATTCCCGGGCTGTTTCTTTTGCTTTACGTTCCAAAATTTGCATTGCTTTCCCCCACATTCTTATTTGCTTAATAAATACTTTACAAGAGTACTTCTAACGGCACCTTTATCTTGCATTAATTCTATAAATAAATTTTCTACTTTTTCACCTAAACCAACTTCATATAAATCAACACCAAATATTGATGTGTTGGCTAATATTGGTTTTATTATATCATGGATTCCATCTGTTTTTCCTAATGTAATCTGTTTCATTATAGGTTCTAAAGAAGGAAGTAATGGATCTGGATTTAATTTAAACGCATTCCCTTCATCATCAACTGCCATTAAGTAACGGCACCATCCTGCTAATACCAGTGGTATAAATGTCAAATCATCAACATCTAATGCTGGATTTGCAGCATAAGCTTTTATTGTCTCACCAAACCTGATTCCTAATTTTTGTGATGTATCACAAGCAATTCTTTGAGGTGTATCTGGCATAAAAGGGTTTGGTAATCTAACTTGTATCACTTCGTCTATAAAATCTTTAGGTACTATAATACCGGGGTCTTCTACTACTGGCAGTCCCTCTACGTATCCAATCTGTTCTATAAAAGCCACAAGATCTTTATCTTTCATCTCATCTGAAATCTTTTCATATGATAATAAGCAACCATAGATTGCAAGTGCAGTATGAAGAGGATTTAAACAGGTACATACTTTCATCTTTTCTACTTTATCAACAGTTTCTTTATCTGTATAAATAATACCACCTTTATCTAATGGAAGGCGGCCATTTTTAAAATGATCCTCTATGACTAAATATTGAGGCTGTTCTGCATTAACAAAAGCTGCCACATATGTGTTTTTAGACGTTATAATTGCTTGTGTATCTTCAAATCCTACGGACTCAAGCATTTTTACAACTGTGTCTGCAGGTCTTGGGGTTATTTTATCAATCATACTCCAAGGGTATGATATCTCTTCTAAGACATAAGCTAAAAACTCTGGTTCCACCATCTTATTTTCTACCCATAATCTTGCAAATGTAGAGACTGCTTCTTCAAGCTTACTACCATTATGCGAGCAGTTATCCATACTTACTAGGGTTAATGGTAATTTTCCATTTTGAAATCGCTCATAGCATAGGGCTGTTAACTTACCAATATAGCTAGTTGCTATAGAAGGTGCTTTTGTCACATCACTTGCTACATCTTTTAGTAATTCCTGCTTAGCATCTACTAAGCTATAGCCTTTTTCTGTAATTGTAAAAGATGCCATTTTTAAACTAGGACTTCTAAATACCTCTTTTAAACGGTTCCAATCCGCCTTGTTTTGAGTATCTACACATAATGCTTCGGCAATACTCCCTATAACCTTTTTATCTAAGTTTCCATCTGATTTGAGAGTTACTAAGACGTTAAGATTATCAAAGCTTTTATAGCTTTTTTCTATAATTTCGTAGTCATAACCTTCTGCTACGATAATTCCTGTTTCTAAAATTCCTCTATTTAATAAATCTTGAGCAACTGCTGCTGGAAATGCTCTAAACAAATTTCCTGCACCAAAATGAATCCACTCTGGATTTACTTTGGTATTCTCTATCATTTTATTACGGTCAAATGCTGGTAATTCAAACCCAGCATCTTCCCATATTTTTTTATTCTCAAGTTCTTTTTGTGTTAGTTTCATATCCGACCTCTTTCTATATATATGAAATCTCTATTTTTATCTAATTTCTATTTGCAGTCTGATTTATTAATTGCTTCCCATAATCCATTTAAATAAGTCGCACCTAATGCACGATCATATAAACCATACCCTGGCATTGCTACTTCTCCCCAAATGGCACGTCCATGATCTGGGCGCATTGGGCCATCATAACCTATATCATGGAATGCTTTCATAATTTCGTACATATCCATAGAACCATCTGATGATAAGTGTGCTGCCTCATCAAATTTACCCGGTGCATGGTGAATTAAGTTACGTACGTGGGCAAAGTGAACTCTGCCTTTTGCCATACGAATAATATCACAAATATTATTATTTGGATTCGATCCATATGAACCTGTACACAATGTAAGACCATTAAACGGAGCATCAACTGTATCTAAAAGTCGTTTAATATCTTCTTTGTTTTTAACAATCCTTGGTAAATCAAATACTGGCCAACCTGGATCATCTGGATGAATGGCCATCATAATACCGTACTCCTCACATACTGGGCGAATCTTATTTAGAAAGTATACAAGGTTCTGAAACAGTAATTCTGAATCTACATCTTTATATTTTGCAAATAGTTCTTTGACTTGTGCCAATCTTTCTGGTTCCCAACCTGGCATTACGAATCCATTGCTATTTTGCTCGATTTGATCAAACATAGCTTCTGGATCTATCTTATCAATTAATTCTTGATCATAAGATAATACTGTTGAACCATCTTCTCTTACCTTTGCTAAATCCGAACGTGTCCAGTCAAATACAGGCATAAAGTTATAGCAAACCATTTTTATTCCTGCTTTACCCAAGTTTTCTAGAGTCTCAATATAGTTTGCAATATATTGTTCTCTTTCTGGTAATCCTATTTTAATAGCATCATGTATATTAACACTTTCAATACCTGACACTTCAAGTCCGCTGGCTTCAACTTCTTCTTTCATCTTCATAATCTCTTCCATGGGCCAAACTTCGCCCACTTTACTATCATACAACGTAGTAATAACACCTACAACACCCGGAATTTGCCTAATTTGTTCTAGGGTAACTGAATCGTGCTTGCTTCCAAACCATCGTAATGTCATTTTCATAATAATTCCTCCTGTTTTATATATAATTTATTAATATTCAATCAGTATCTGTAACGTGTAACTAGTATACTAGAGTATTAGTCTACTTTTATAATATCAGATATCCAACAAAATATCAATCTCTATTTACTAAAATAACAAAAAAAGACACGCAAAAATCATGACCTGATTTCTGCGTGCCCTTGGTTATTATAATGTTATTCCTGTTTTAAATATAGCTAATTCTCTAAAATCCATTTTTTCATTATTAACTAACTCTCCACTAGCAACTTGAATAATATAGTCAATATACTCTCTTGCAACTTCCACCATTTCACTACCTTCAACCAATACACCAGCATTAAAGTCAATCCAGTTTGGTTTCCGCTCTGCTAAGTCTGTGTTAGTTGAAATCTTCATTGTAGGTACAAAACTACCAAAAGGAGTCCCTCTACCTGTGGTAAATAACACCATCTGGCATCCTGCTGCTGCTAAAGCACTTGATGCTACAAGATCATTACCTGGTGCGCTTAACAAGTTAAGTCCTGGCACTGTTAAACGATCTCCATATTTTAACACATCCATGATTGTTGAAGTTCCAGACTTTTGTGTACATCCTAGAGATTTATCTTCTAATGATGTAATCCCCCCCGCTTTATTGCCTGGAGATGGATTCTCATAGACTGGTTGGTTGTTATTAATAAAATATTCTTTAAAGTCATTAACTAATTCTACTGTTTTATTGAAAATATCCTCATTTAAAGAACGTTTCATAAGAAGGGTCTCTGCCCCAAACATTTCTGGCACTTCCGTAAGTACTGTCGTACCCCCTTGCGCTACTAAGTAATCGGAAAAAACACCTAGTAAAGGATTGGCCGTAATACCAGATAATCCATCAGATCCTCCACATTTTAGCCCAACTTTAAGTTTTGAAAGCGGTACTTCTTCCCTTCTATCATTTCTAGCTGTTTCGTAAATCTGTCCTAAGAGCTTTATCCCCTCTTCTATCTCATCTTCTACTTCTTGAGCAACCATAAACTTGACCCTATCCGAATTTACATCTCCAAGAAGTTTTTTAAATTCATCAATTTGGTTATTCTCACACCCAAGGCCTATAACGAGTACCCCACCAGCGTTAGGATGACGACTCATATTAGATAATATCTTTTTTGTATTTTCATGGTCATCCCCTAATTGTGAACAGCCATAATTGTGACCCCATACGCCAATATAATCTACTTCTTCTTTTTGAAGCGTCTTTTTAAAGTTATTTACAATGGTTTGGCCTGTACCATTAACGCAACCTACTGTTGGAATAACCCATATTTCATTTCTTATTCCGACATCTCCATTTTCCCTTTTATAACCCATAAAAGTACGGTTTTCATTTTCAAAGGGATTATCTGTTAATTCTTGTTCGTATTTATAATCTACAACATCACTTAGATTTGTTTTGGTATTATGTGTATGAACATGCTCACCAACCCCGATGTTTGCTATGGCATGACCAATAGGCATACCATATTTAATGATCATATCCCCTTGGGCGATTGAATCAGTTGCAACTTTATGACCTTTAGGAATAACCTGAGTTGTTTTTATACTTTTATCTTCTAACTGTAGTTCTTCTCCTACGGCTAACTCACTTAATGCCACAGCTACATTATCATCTTTTTGTATTTGTATCCACTTCATTGAGAACCTCCTTTTTTACATCATTTCCGCAATTGCATTTTCCATCCCTTTTTCTAAAATAAGGGCCAAATAATCTGTTACCTTTTCTTTTAGACCTTTAATTTCATTTAAATCCATTTTCCAATTCTTCTTATATGCTAGAACCCGTTCAACCACTTCTTGAAGTTCAATTTTACCTTGATCATAATCAGCCCAAACATCTTTATAGAGGTCAAGTATATCTTTATCATCTTGTAACTCAATGGCTGTAGTACCTCTATAGCCTTTATAGAATGCCATTAAAGCTGCTAGTGAAAATACTAATTTATCTGGTAATGTATTTTTTTGTTCATTATATTCAAGTAATGTAGGTAGTACTCTTGTCTCATATTTAGACATAGAATTTAATGAAATACTCATTAAATAATGTTTAACAAATGGATTGGTAAACCTGTCGATAACATCATCGGCAAATTGTTTTACACTTTCTAGTGGAAGTGGTAGTACTGGTGCAATTTCATCAAAAATCGCTTCTTTAATCCAACGACCTATTACAGGGTGCTCTACACTTTCCCTTACTGTATCAATGCCATATAAATAAGCCACTGGCACTAGGGTTGTGTGCGCACCATTTAAAACTCTTACTTTTTGAGTCCTATAAGGTGTCAAATCATTTACAAACAATACATTTAAGCCTGCTTGATCTGCTGGGAATTCTTCTTTAACAGAATCTGGTCCTTCAATTACCCACAGATGAAATTGTTCTGCTTCTACTACTAAGTTATCTTCATAGCCTAGTTCTTGGTTAATTTCTTCCATGCGATCTCTTGGATACCCTGGCACAATACGATCCACAAGTGTATTGCAAAATATGCTATGCTCACATACCCACGCTTTAAACTTATCATCTAACTTCCATAGCTTAATGTATTCTAATATACTCTCTTTTAACTTTTCACCATTTTTATCAATGAGTTCACATGGTAAAAATATAAACCCTTTACTAGTGTCTGCGTTAAAGTGAGTGTATCTTTTATATAACATAGCTGTTACCTTAGCAGGAAAACTACTTGGCGGGGTATCTTCTAGTTTATCTTCAGGATTAACTGCTATCCCTGCTTCCGTTGTATTAGAAATAACAAATCTAGATTCTGGGTTAATGGCAAGTGCTTGGTAGTCATTTAAGTTTTCATATGGATTAATGGCTCTTGAAATAGATTCAATAACAATATGTTCACTGACTGCTTGCTTATCCTTTATACCACGAAGATATAATGTATATAATCCGTTTTGAGCATTAAGTTCTTTAACCATTCCATGCTTAATTGGCTGCACAACCACTGAGCTACCGTTAAATAATTCTTTCTTATTCATTGTATCTGTTATCCAGTTCACAAATGCCCTTAAAAAGTTACCTTCCCCAAATTGAATAATCTTTTCTGGGTATATGGTCTTTTCACATACTTGCGCTATATTTTTCATTATTAATTCTCTCCTTATACTGATTGTCTGTTCACTAAAGTGGAAGGTTTGTAAATTTTCTCAATCTTAATATCTTGTCCTTCCATTACTTGAAAAAGTAACTTTATGCCTACTCTGCTAATCTCATCTATAGGCCTTTTAATCGTCGTAAGTGGCGGGGTCATATACTGGGCAAATAAACTATCATCAAATCCCATAATAGCTATATCCTTTGGGATCTCCAGTCCTACTTCTTTGATTGCCTTCACTGCACCAAAAGCCATATCATCATTGGCACAAAATACTGCTGTGGGGTAAGACTCTAACTGTAGCAGCTTCCCCATAGCCTTATATCCACCTGCCATGGTGTATTCCCCAGCAACCACAAATGATTCTGAGGACTCTATGGTATGGTCATGTAAAGCCCGTATATAGCCTTGCTTTCTTAGCTTGGAAGACTCAAACGTTTCCCTACCTTGTATAAAACCTATTTGCTTATGCCCACGTCTTATGAGATAGGATACGCCATCGTACACACCAGTTTCATCATCGCTTAAAATATTGATTACCTTAATATCACGGACATCACGGTTAATGACAACTATAGGAATTCCCTTTTTAATTATTTCCCGGATGAATGTATCATCTTTTCGGCTCTGGCTCACTAAAATAATACCATTATAATTATTCTTACTGATTTCACTATAGTTTTCATATCGATCAATAGCGTTAATGACTAAATTATAATTATGATGTGTTTCCTCGCTAATAGCACTTACGATTTCTTGAAAAAAGCTTCCGGATGTTCCTACGGTTATACTTGAAAAAAATAAACCAATATTATTAGATTTTGCACTCACTAGTGCTCTAGCATTACGATCTGGTACATATTCTAGTGTCTCCGCAATTTCTTTTATCATTCTTTTAGTCTCATCTTTTATTAAAGGGCTATCATTTAGCGCCCTTGATACTGTGGTGTGAGATACCCCCGCAAGTTTTGCTATATCCTTAATTGTTACACTCATATATATCCCCTACTATTGTGTTATTGCAAAATAAGCTTCCGCATTATTAAAGGAAATATCTTTTATTAGGGTACTGAGTAATTTTTCATCATTTGGAAACTCTCCATTTTCAACCCACTCACCAATTAAGTTACATAGTATCCTTCTAAAATATTCATGTCTTGTATAGGATAAAAAGCTTCTTGAATCCGTCAGCATTCCCACGAAGTTACCTAATAAACCAAGGTTTGCAAGATCTTTCATCTGTGATATCATGCCATCCTTTTGATCATTAAACCACCAGCCAGAACCAAACTGAATTTTCCCTCTTGGGGTATCACTTGAGAAGTTCCCAAGCATAGTGCCAAGCACATAATTATGCACAGGGTTAAGTGTATATAAAATTGTTTTTGGTAATTCATCTGTTGCTTGTAGTGAATCTAAAAAGTTAGATAATGGCTTTGCAATTTGGATATCATCAATAGAATCAAAACCAACATCCGCCCCTAATTTATCAAACATCTTAGCACTGTTGTTTCTCAATGCTCCCATATGAAGTTGCATAACCCACCCGAGTTTTGCATATATCTTACCAATAAATTTTAAAGTATATGTTTTATACTGTTGTTCTTCTTTATCTGTAATTTCCTGGCCGGCTAACCCTTTCGTAAAGATAGCTTCCACTTCTTCTAAAGTTGCCTCTACATAAGGTATACTTGCTATTCCATGATCAGACATTCTACATCCCTTTTCATGGAAAAAATGAGCTCTTTCTTCTAAAGCGTTAAGTAACTGACTATATTCTTTAATCTCTATACCCACTACATTACCAAGTGCTTTTACCCATGGTATAAAGGCTGGAAGACGTACCTCTACACCTTTATCAGGCCTAAATGTAGGTAATACTTTAGCACTAAGTTTGTTTTCATCTTTTATTTTTTGGTGGTATTCTAATGAGTCAATTGGATCATCTGTTGTTCCAATCATCTTTACATTAGACTTTTCAATTAACTTTCTTGCAGAAAATTCTCCGCTTGTAATAACAGCATTACATTTTTCCCAAATACTTGGGGCTGTTTCTTCGTTTAGCACTTCATGCACATCAAAGTAACGTTGTAATTCTAAGTGAGTCCAATGATACAGTGGGTTTCCAATGCACTTTGATAATGTTTGTGCAAATGCCATAAACTTATCATAGTCATTACCATCACCAGTAACATTTTTTTCTGGGATACCATTTAATCTCATTGCTCGCCATTTATAATGATCTCCGCCAAGCCAAACTTCTGTAATATTTTTAAATTGTTTGTCTTCCCATATTTCTTGTGGGCTTAAGTGGCAATGATAGTCCATAATAGGCATATCCTTTGCATAGTCATGGTATAACTTGATTGCAGTCTCATTTTGTAGTAAAAAGTTCTCATCCATAAATTTTTTCATAATATATCTCCTTTTCTATGTTCACGTGTGCATTTTCCTATATTATAACTCACAATGTTCACGTGTGCAAGGGTATGTTTTACCTTTTAGACATAAAAAAAGGTTGACTTAGAATTTAATCTAAGTCAACCTTAATTGCTTTAATTATTGGATAATTTCAGCTACTGTACCTGCGCCTACTGTTCTTCCACCCTCACGGATTGAAAAACGAAGACCTTTTTCCATAGCAATTGGGTTGATTAACTCAATTGTCATTTCAATGTTATCTCCAGGCATACACATTTCTACACCTTCAGGTAAGTTACAAACGCCTGTAACGTCTGTTGTTCTGAAGTAGAATTGTGGTCTATAGTTTGAAAAGAATGGCGTATGACGTCCACCCTCTTCTTTTTTAAGAACATAAACTTCAGCTCTGAAATTTTTGTGAGGTTTGATTGATCCTGGCTTAGCTAAAACTTGTCCACGCTCAATTTCATCTCTTTGGATTCCACGAAGAAGCGCACCGATGTTATCACCAGCTTGTGCTTGATCAAGAAGCTTACGGAACATTTCTACTCCTGTACAGACTACTTTACGAGTTTCTTCTTTGATACCGATAAGTTCAATCTCATCTTGTACCTTAAGAACACCACTCTCTACTCTACCTGTAGCAACTGTTCCACGACCTGTAATAGAGAATACGTCCTCTACTGGCATTAGGAATGGTTTATCTACGTCACGCACTGGATCTGGGATATATGCATCTACTGCTGCCATTAACTCAAGAACTTTATCTCCCCATGCTGAGTGTGGGTCTTCAAGAGCTTTGAGCGCTGATCCTGTAACGATTGGTGTATCATCACCTGGAAAATCATATTCGTCTAGTAATTCACGAACTTCCATTTCTACAAGTTCTAATAACTCTTCGTCGTCTACCATATCACATTTGTTTAAGAAAACAACGATATATGGAACACCTACTTGACGTGAAAGTAAGATATGCTCACGAGTTTGAGCCATAGGACCGTCTGTTGCAGCAACAACAAGGATTGTTCCATCCATTTGAGCTGCTCCAGTGATCATGTTCTTAACGTAGTCCGCGTGACCTGGACAGTCCACGTGTGCGTAGTGACGAGCTTCTGTTTCGTACTCTACGTGAGATGTGGATATTGTAATTCCACGTTCTCTTTCTTCTGGTGCCTTATCGATTTTATCATAATCCATAGACGCACCTGTACCATATCTTTCGTGAAGTGTTTTAGTGATAGCCGCTGTTAAAGTTGTTTTACCGTGGTCAACGTGTCCTATTGTCCCGATATTAACGTGTGGCTTATTTCTTTCATATTTTGCCTTAGCCATTTTGATTATCCTCCTTTAGATATAACTGGGGTTATTCCCTCAGATTAATTACATTATATTGAATTTCAAATTACTTTTCAAGTCTATAGTCAATTCTTTTAAGATTACTTTGTCATATCTGAAATAATCTTCTCTTGAATAGCCTTTGGACAAGATTCGTAATGGTCAAAGAACATTGAATATGTTCCACGGCCTTGTGATTTAGAACGTAAATCTGTTGCATATCCGAACATATCAGATAATGGTACAAATGAACGAATTTCTTGAGCGCCATTTCTAGCTTCCATTCCTTCAATACGTCCCCGGCGAGAGTTAATGTCACCAATAACATCTCCCATATAATCTTCAGGTACTATAACGACTACTTTCATGATTGGTTCAAGTAATACGCCGCCACCTTTTCTCATTGCTTCTTTGAATGCCATAGAACCAGCAATTTTATATGCCATTTCTGATGAGTCAACATCATGGTAAGAACCATCATAACATTCAGCTTTAATACCTAATACAGGATATCCTGCAAGTGGTCCACTTTGCATAGCTTCTTTGATACCATTATCAACCGCTGGAACATATTCCCTTGGAATAGAACCACCAACAGTAGCATTTGTAAATTCGTATACGCTCTCAGAGTTAGCATCCATTGGAGAGAATCTAACTTTACAGTGTCCGTATTGTCCACGACCACCTGATTGACGAATAAACTTACCTTCAACGTCTACTGCTTTGCCTAATGTTTCTTTGTAAGCTACTTGTGGTGCACCTACGTTTGCTTCAACCTTAAATTCACGAAGTAAACGATCCACAATGATCTCTAGGTGAAGCTCACCCATACCCGCAATAATCGTTTGACCTGTATCGACATTTGTATGTGTCTTAAATGTTGGATCTTCTTCTGCAAGTTTTGCAAGTGCCATCCCCATTTTATCTTGACCAACTTTTGTCTTTGGCTCAATCGCTACAGATATAACAGGTTCTGGGAACACCATGTTTTCTAAGATAACTGGTTTTTGCTCATCACACAAAGTATCCCCTGTTGATGTAAACTTCAAACCTATAGCCGCTGCAATATCACCAGCATAAACTATTTTAATCTCTTCACGGGAGTTAGCATGCATCTGTAAGATACGTCCAACACGTTCCTTCTTCTGTTTTGATGAATTATATACATATGATCCTGCTGCTAATGTTCCTGAATAAACACGGAAGAATGCAAGCTTACCCACAAATGGGTCCGTCATAATTTTAAATGCTAATGCTGAAAAAGGTTCTTCATCTGAAGAATGTCTTTCAACTTCAATTTCTTCTTCGTCTCCAATTCCATCTGCAAGGATTCCCTTAATAGGTGGAATATCTATTGGTGAAGGCATATATCTGAGTATAGCATTCAATAAACCTTGAATACCCTTGTTTTTATATGCTGAACCACATAGTGCTGGAATAATTTGTACTGCGATGACTGCTTTCCTAAGGGCTGCATGAAGTTGTTCTTCGGTTGGCTCTTCTCCCTCTAGATACATCATCATAAGGTCTTCATCTGTTTCACAAATGGCTTCAACCATATTATTCCTATATTCCGCTGCTTTTTCTACCATATCAGCTGGAATATCTGTTACATCGATTTCTGTTCCCATATCATCTTTGTAAATATATGCTTTTTGCCCTATTAAATCAATATAACCAACAAAAGTGTCTTCTGCTCCGATTGGTAATTGAATTGGTACTGCATTTGCTCCTAAGCGTTCGCGTATCATGGATACTACGTTGAGGAAATCTGCTCCAACAACGTCCATTTTATTAACGAATGCCATACGTGGTACTTCATACTTGTCAGCTTGGCGCCATACTGTTTCAGATTGAGGTTCTACCCCACCCTTTGCACAGAATACACCTACTGCACTATCTAGTACACGTAATGAACGTTCTACTTCTACTGTGAAATCCACGTGCCCTGGTGTGTCAATAATATTAATCCTATTGCCATCCCAGAAACATGTTGTTGCAGCTGAAGTGATTGTAATACCACGTTCTTGTTCTTGTTCCATCCAGTCCATTGTGGCTCCACCATCATGGGTCTCACCAATCTTGTGTGTTTTACCTGTATAGAACAAAATTCTTTCAGTTAATGTTGTTTTCCCCGCATCAATATGAGCCATTATACCGATATTACGAGTGTTCTCAAGCGTATAAGCTCTTTCTGACAAAATAATTCCTCCTTCGGCTCTAAAAGATTACCATCTGTAATGTGCAAATGCTTTGTTAGCTTCTGCCATTTTGTGTGTTTCGTCTTTTTTCTTAACTGCTCCACCGGAGTTATTAAGTGCATCAAGAATTTCTGCTGCAAGACGGTCTGTCATTGTTCTTTCTCCGCGTTTACGACTATACGTTGTTAACCAACGGAGTCCTAATGTTTGACGTCTTTCTGGACGAACTTCTATTGGTACTTGATAAGTTGCTCCACCTACACGGCGTGCTTTTACCTCTAGTACTGGCATCATATTTTCCAAAGCTTCTTGGAAAGCTTCTAATGCGTCTCTCTCAGATTTTTCTGCTACAATTTCAAATGCACCATAAATAATCTTTTCTGAAATACCTCTTTTACCATCAACCATAATGTGGTTGACTAACTTTGTAACTAATTTGCTTCCGTATACCGGATCCGGTAATACGTCTCTTTTTGCTATATGTCCTTTACGTGGCACGGTCTTCCCTCCTTAACTACTGATATTAATGAAATATCATCGGTACTCGTCCTTCTCTTATTGAGAGGATCGTACGTGCTCCAGAATTTATATCTATACGTTCATGCATTAAGCAATGTTATATTTATATCCAACTGGGCACAATTCTCATGTTATTTCTTAGGTCTTTTTACTCCATACTTAGAACGAGATTGCATACGATTTGCAACGCCTGCAGTATCTAATGTACCACGAACGATATGGTAACGTGTTCCTGGTAAGTCTTTAATCTTTCCACCACGAACTAAAACAACACTATGCTCTTGAAGATTATGTCCTTCACCTGGAATATAAGCTGTTACTTCAATTCCATTTGTAAGACGTACTCTCGCAACTTTACGAAGAGCTGAGTTAGGTTTTTTCGGGGTAGCTGTTTTTACTCCTGTACAAACGCCTCTTTTTTGTGGAGAAGCTGAGTCTGTTGCACGTTTCTTAAGAGAGTTAAATCCCTTTTGTAACGCTGGAGATTGGTAATTCTTACCTAGCGATTTTCTGCCTTTTCTAACTAATTGATTAAATGTTGGCATACTGACACCTCCTTGCTAATGAATTGTGGCTGCTATTGCAGTCTTTACTTCGATCTTACATTCCTTACCCAGTTGAACCATCGTTTCTACTGTTATTACAGGTAGTCCTTGGTCCTTTGCAATTTCAATAGCTTGACGAACAACTCGTTTGTCTGCGTCTTCGGCAACATAAACAACCGTAGCAATATTTTTTTGTAATGCTTTAATGGTTTGCTTCATGCCTACTACTTTTGAATTTGTTTCTAGCCTGTGCAACATAAATCCCCCCTATAAGGTTCATTTCTATGCATACTGATACACACTGAACGATTTTAACACTTTCACGTTAAAAAGTCAAGTCTGTTTTTCTAAAGATATCATCACAACTAAGACAAACTTGAGAGCAGTTCACAAACAAAAGACTGTAGCTATTCAAAGCCACTTGTTTGCAAACTGCCCTCATTTTAATATCTCTTATATTATTCTAATATCTTGAGCAGTTTTATTGAGGTGTAGCCTCACCAACAACTGCTTCATCTGTCATTATTGTCTCTAAATTCCTATACCGTTCCATACCTGTTCCGGCAGGAATTAACTTTCCAATAATAACATTCTCTTTAAGACCAATAAGAGGGTCTGTTTTTCCTTTTATTGCTGCCTCTGTAAGAACCCTTGTGGTTTCTTGGAAAGATGCAGCTGATAAGAAGGAATCCGTTGCGAGTGATGCCTTGGTAATACCTAAAAGTGCCGGCATCCCTTCTGCTAGTTCTAGACCAGCTTTTGCAGCATTTCTATTTGCTTCTTCATATTCTAAAACATCTATTAAAGCTCCTGGTAAGAATTCTGTCTCACCATGTTCTTCAATTTTTACTTTTTTAAGCATTTGGCGAACGATAACTTCTATATGCTTATCGTTAATATCTACCCCTTGAAGTCTATATACTCTCTGTACTTCTCTGATCATATAATCTTGAACAGCACGGGTTCCTTTAATTTTAAGGATATCATGTGGGTTAACACTACCTTCTGTAAGCTCATCACCAGCTACAACAGTTGAGCCATCTTGAATCTTAATTCTTGATCCATAAGGAATTAGATAAGCTTTGCTTTCACCTGTTTCACTGCTTGTAATCGTAATTTCTCGTTTTTTCTTAGTCTCCGAATAAGCGGTTAGTCCACCAAATTCAGCGATTATGGCAAGTCCTTTTGGTTTACGAGCTTCAAATAACTCTTCAATACGTGGAAGACCTTGGGTAATGTCATCTCCCGCAATACCACCTGTGTGGAATGTACGCATTGTAAGCTGTGTACCCGGCTCACCAATGGATTGTGCTGCGATGATACCTACAGCCTCACCTACGCGAACTGGGCTACCTGAGGCCATGTTAGAGCCATAGCACTTAGAACAAATTCCGATACGAGATTTACAGGTAAGAACTGTACGTATATTCACCGATTCAATTCCTAGTCCTTCAATATAATCTGCTTCGTCGTGTGTAATAAACTCATTTGTATCTTTAATCATTTCTCCCGTTTCTGGGTGAAGGATTGGTTCAACCGTAAATCTACCACGAATACGCTCGTGTAATGGTTCAATAATTTCATTACCATCTTTAAATGCCTGTACGATCATACCTGGTATATGTTCTGGCCCTCGATCATCGATTTCACCTTTACAGTCTAGTTCACGCACAATTACATCTTGTGATACGTCAACCAAACGTCTTGTTAGGTAACCTGAGTCTGCTGTACGAAGTGCTGTATCAGCAAGCCCTTTACGAGCACCGTGAGCAGATATAAAGTATTCTAGTACAGATAGACCCTCACGGAAGTTAGCCTTGATAGGGAGCTCTATAGTACGCCCTGATGGTGATGCCATAAGTCCACGCATACCCGCTAACTGTTTAATCTGGTTATTAGATCCACGGGCACCTGAATGTGCCATCATATAAATATTATTATATTGGCCAAGTCCTGCAAGAAGAGCTTCTGTAATCTTTTCGTTTGCTTGGTTCCACGCTTGAATAACTTTGTTATAACGTTCTTCATCAGTCATAAGCCCACGTCTGAAAAGTTTTGTTACATTGTCAACAATTTTATCCGCTTCAGCAAGATATTCACCTTTTTTATCTGGTATAACCATATCTGAAATTGATACTGTTAGTGCGCCTTGAGTAGAATATTTAAACCCTAGCTCTTTAATTGCATCTAGCAGTACTGCCGTTTCTGTTGAACCATTTTTATTAATACATCTTGTTATAATTTGCCCTAATTGCTTTTTCCCAACAAGAAAATCTGCTTCGTATACAAAAACATTTTCTTCTTTTGTACGATTTACAAATCCTATATTTTGTGGAATTACTTCGTTAAATATAATACGTCCAACAGTCGTATCTGTCATACCCGTAACCATTTCACCTGTCATAGGATGTGCTACTGTTCGTCTTACTTTAATCTTTGCATGTAGTGAAATTATTTTATTTTGATAAGCCATAATAGCTTCATTTTCATCTTTAAAGTACTTACCTTCACCCAACTCTCCATCTTTCTTAAGTGTTAGGTAGTATGTTCCAAGAACCATATCTTGAGAAGGAACTGCTACTGGGTCACCATCTGATGGTTTTAATAAGTTGTTTGGAGCAAGTAATAAGAACCGACATTCTGTTTGTGCTTCTACCGATAAAGGAACGTGCACAGCCATTTGGTCACCATCAAAGTCAGCATTATACGCTGTACATACTAATGGATGTAATTTTAATGCACGACCTTCAACGAGTACTGGTTCAAATGCCTGTATACCAAGGCGGTGAAGCGTTGGTGCTCTGTTTAACATAACAGGATGTTCCTTAATAACCTCTTCTAAAATGTCCCATACTTCTGGTTGTAATCTTTCTACCATACGTTTAGCAGACTTAATATTATGTGCAAGTCCTTCAGCCGTAAGTCTTTTCATAACAAATGGCTTAAATAATTCAATCGCCATTTCTTTTGGAATTCCACACTGATAGATTTTCAGCGTTGGTCCTACAACGATTACTGAACGACCAGAGTAGTCAACACGTTTCCCTAAAAGGTTTTGTCTAAAGCGTCCTTGCTTTCCTTTTAACATGTCAGATAAAGATTTAAGCGCTCTATTCCCAGGCCCCGTAACAGGACGTCCACGTCTACCATTATCAATCAGTGAGTCTACAGATTCCTGTAGCATACGCTTTTCATTACGTACTATAATATTAGGCGCTCCTAAATCTAGTAGCCTCTTTAAACGGTTGTTACGGTTAATAACACGGCGTTATAGATCATTCAAGTCCGATGTTGCAAATCTTCCACCGTCTAATTGAATCATTGGACGAAGATCTGGCGGTAGCACTGGAACAACACTCATAATCATCCATTCAGGTTTATTCCCTGATGTTCTAAAAGCTTCTGTTACTTCAAGCCTTTTAATAACCCGAATACGTTTTTGCCCTGTTGTTTCTTTTAGTAACCCTCTTAATTCTACCGCTTCTTTTTCAAGATCAATATTCTTTAAAAGAACTTCTACTGCCTCTGCCCCCATAGCAACTTTAAAAGAACCATATCCGAATTTTTCTTCCGCTTCGCGGTATTCTCTTTCTGTTAATATTTGCTTATAGGCAAGAGCCGTTTCACCTGGTTCTAATACTACATAAGCTGCAAAATATAGAACCTTTTCTAAAGATCGTGGTGACATATCTAAAATGAGTCCCATTCTACTTGGGATCCCTTTAAAGTACCAAATATGTGATACTGGAGCTGCTAATTGTATATGCCCCATTCTTTCTCGTCTTACCTTAGATTTCGTAATCTCAACGCCACAACGATCACAGATAACACCTCTATAGCGAATACGTTTGTATTTTCCACAGTGACACTCCCAGTCTTTACTCGGGCCAAAGATTTTTTCGCAAAACAACCCTTCTCTTTCTGGTTTGAGTGTGCGGTAGTTGATTGTTTCTGGCTTTTTAACTTCTCCTTTAGACCATTCAAGAATCTTTTCAGATGAAGCTAATCCAATTTTAATCGAATCAAACAGTACAGATTGTTCCATGTTTGACATTGACTAACACTCCCTTCTTGGTTTAGATAATCTATTCAAGTTCATCTTCAACGTCTAATAGCATTTTATCAGGATCTATCTCTTCTTCCTCTTCTTCTTCTTCAAATTCATGCATCATAGGGTTTGTTTCAAGTGCTAATCCGTCAACTAGGATATCTTCGCCGCCCACAATATTAACATTTAAGTCATCTGCTTCGTCTAAGGTTTCTTTTATCTCTATTTCTGACATATCCTTTGTCAAAACCTTCACATCTAGTCCAAGGGATTGAAGTTCTTTTAAAAGTACTTTAAATGATTCCGGGATACCTGGTTCAGGAATACTTTCCCCCTTAACAATGGCTTCGTATGTTTTCACACGACCAACAACGTCATCTGATTTTATTGTTAAGATTTCTTGAAGTGTATATGCCGCACCGTAAGCTTCAAGTGCCCAAACTTCCATCTCTCCAAAACGCTGTCCACCAAATTGCGCTTTACCACCTAGTGGTTGTTGTGTAATTGTTGCATAAGGCCCTGTAGAACGAGCATGTATTTTATCATCAACTAAGTGATGCAGTTTAAGATAATGCATATATCCAATTGTTACTGAGTTGTCAAACTCTTGACCTGTACGACCATCTCTTAAATTTACCTTACCGTCTTCTCTTATAGGTACACCGGTCCACTCCGCCCTTTGATCTAAGTTTTCTCCTAGATACGTATAAAGTGCTGGATCAATAACATCTTGCCATTTTTCAGTAAATTCTTCCCAAGATGAGTTTACATAACTATCTGCCATGCTGAGTGTCTGCATAATATCTCTCTCGTTAGCACCATCAAATACTGGTGAGGCCACTTTAAACCCAAGAGCTTTAGCAGCTAAACCTAGATGGACTTCTAATACTTGACCAATATTCATACGAGACGGAACACCTAATGGGTTAAGAACGATATCTAAAGCTCTACCATTGGGCAAGAAAGGCATATCTTCTATAGGAAGTACTAAGGAAATAACACCCTTATTACCATGACGTCCTGCCATTTTATCCCCTACTGATATTTTTCGTTTTTGAGCAATATAACAACGAACCATCTTATTAACGCCTGGCTTTAACTCATCTCCATTTTCACGGGTAAACACTTTAACATCTACAACAATACCTGCTTCTCCGTGTGGTACACGAAGTGATGTATCTCTTACTTCACGAACTTTTTCACCAAATATTGCCCTTAGCAAACGTTCTTCTGCCGTTAGCTCAGTTTCACCTTTAGGCGTCACTTTACCAACTAAGATACCACCTGAGCGAACTTCTGCTCCTATACGGATAATACCGCGATCATCTAAATCCTTAAGAGCATCATCACCAACGTTAGGGATATCCCTTGTGATTTCTTCAGGTCCAAGCTTTGTATCTCTTGCTTCAGATTCATACTCTTCAATATGAATTGAGGTATAAACGTCTTCTTGGACCAGTCGCTCACTTATTAGAATAGCATCTTCAAAGTTATAACCTTCCCATGTCATAAATCCTATAAGTGGGTTTTGTCCTAATGCTAATTCTCCGTGATCCGTAGATGGTCCATCGGCAAGTATATCCCCTTTTTCTACACGATCCCCTTTTGAGATAATCGGCCTTTGGGTCATACAAGTACCTTGGTTACTTCGCACAAATTTAATTAGTTTATGAACTAACTTACGTCCGTCATCCGTACGAATGATGATTTCGTCAGATGCTACACGCTCTGCTACTCCTGCTTCTTCCGCCACAACTAATACACCTGAATCTAAAGCTGCCTTATATTCCATACCGGTCCCAACAATCGGGCTATTTGTACGAATAAGTGGAACTGCTTGACGTTGCATGTTGGCTCCCATTAGAGCACGGTTAGCGTCATCATTTTCAAGGAACGGAATCATTGCAGTCGCTACAGATACAATCTGCTTCGGAGATACGTCTATTAAATCTATATCAGTATAGTCAAACTCTAAGGTTTCTTCTTTTCGTCTACCTTTTACCTTTTTGTTAACAAATTCCCCATTTGGTTTAAGAGGCTCATCTGCTTGACCTACTGTGTAATTTTCTTCTTCATCAGCCGTTACATATAAAACTTCTTTCGTTACTCTAGGCTCGGCACCCGTTCGGTCAACTTTACGATAAGGTGTTTCAATGAACCCATACTCGTTAATACGAGCAAATGTAGCTAATGAGTTAATAAGTCCGATGTTAGGGCCTTCTGGTGTCTCAATAGGGCACATTCTACCATAATGAGAGTGATGCACGTCACGAACCTCGAATCCTGCTCTCTCACGTGAGAGACCACCAGGTCCTAATGCGGATAATCTTCTCTTATGAGTAAGCTCTGCAAGGGGATTATTTTGATCCATGAACTGTGATAACTGTGAACTACCAAAAAACTCCTTAATCGCAGCTGAAACAGGGCGAATATTAATAAGCGCCTGTGGTGTCACAAGATCTGTATCTTGCACTGTCATTCTCTCACGAACAACACGTTCCATACGAGAAAGACCAATTCTAAATTGGTTTTGGAAAAGCTCTCCAACAGCACGAATTCGACGATTTCCTAAATGGTCAATATCATCTTTATTACCCATGCCATATTCTAGATGGATATTATAGTTAATCGACGCAAATATATCATCAAGCGTAATATGCTTTGGCATCAGTCTGTGTAATTCTTGGGGAAGAACTTCTATTAATTCATCCATATCCGGATAACTATTAATAAGCTCCTCTAATACAGGGTAATATACCTTATCTCTAATACCCAGTTTTTCTGCATCTATATCAATATGATCTGTAATTTCTACAACTCTATTACTTAATACTTTAACATTTCTATCCATTCCAGGAACCTTAAGCCAAACGTGCGGAACGCCCGTATTTTGGATTGTCGTTGCAAGGTCTAAACTAACTCTCGTTCCTTCTTCAGCAACGATTTCGCCTGTTGACACACTAATGACATCTTCTGCTAATTCAAAACCAGTAATACGGTTATGAAGAGAAAGTTTCTTATTAAACTTATAACGACCTACTCTTGCAAGGTCATATCTTTTTGCGTCAAAAAACATGTTTTTTAGCAGTGTTTCTGCACTATCAATCGTTGGTGGTTCTCCAGGACGAATTCTCTTGTATATGTCAATAAGTCCTTCTTCATAGGAAGTTGTTGTATCCTTCTCAAGGGTAGCAAGGATTTTAGGTTCTTCCCCAAATAATTCAAGAATTTCCGCATCTGTACCAACACCAAATGCACGTAGTAAGACTGTTACTGGTATTTTACGCGTTCTATCGACACGCGCACTAAAAATATCGTTCGAATCTGTTTCGTACTCTAGCCACGCTCCACGATTAGGGATAACTGTAGCTGAAAATAACTCTTTACCTATTTTATCAAATGCAATTTTGTAGTAGATACAGGGTGAGCGTACTAACTGACTTACAATAACTCGCTCTGATCCGTTAATAATGAATGTTCCGTTGTTCGTCATAACCGGGAAATCACCCATGAAAACTTCACTTTCCATAGTTTCGCCAGATTCTTTGTTATGCAGTCTTACTTTAACTCTAAGAGCTGTTGCATAAGTTGCATCTCTTTCTTTACATTCATCCATGGAATACTTAGGTTCGCTATCAAATGCAAAACCTACAAATTCTAAAACAAGATTACCATTAAAGTCTGTAATAGGAGAAATATCGTTAAATACTTCTTTCAAACCCTCTTCTAAGAACCAATCATATGAATTTTGTTGGATCTCAATTAGGTTTGGTATATCTAATACTTCCTCTGCCACACCATAGCTCATTCGAACTTTTCTGCCCAGTGTAATAGGGCGAACTTTGCTCTTTTCCATTGTACTACCACCCCTTGCATTATTTATCCGTTAGCAATATGCATTTAACAAGTGAATTTGTTAAATTTGCGAATATGTATTGTCAATATTATAGCCTTATGCTATAATATTGCAAAGCACATCATTACATATTGGCGCATTTTATAATGCTATCAGAAATCAAAGGACATGTCAATCCCTTTTTAGTTTTTGACCCCAAAAACTCGTATTTTCATTTAAATATCTTAATATATTATAAAAAGTGCAAGGATAAGCTCCTTGCACTTTTGTTTTTTCCACTTATTTAGTTTCTCATTTCTCTTCCCAATCCCTAGCACGAGACACTGCCTTTTTCCAACCATTGTATAATTTATTTTTCTTACTTTCTGGCATTTCTCCTTGAAACTCCCGCCCTACTTCCCACTTAAGCGCTATCTCCTCCTTATCTTTCCAAAAACCTACAGCAAGCCCCGCTAAATAGGCAGCCCCTAAAGCAGTTGTCTCTGTAATAACAGGCCTTTTAACAACTCTCCCAATTATGTCAGCTTGAAACTGCATTAAAAAGTTATTTTTACTAGCGCCGCCATCTACCTTAAGATAAGCTAAAGGACATTTAGCATCCTCTTCCATGGCCTTTATAACATCTTTAGATTGATAAGCAATAGATTCCAGAACCGCCCTTATAATATGATTTTTATTTGAACCTCTTGTTAATCCTAAAATAGCACCTCTCGCATACATATCCCAATAAGGCGCCCCAAGGCCTGCGAAAGCTGGAACAACATATACACCACCATTATCTTCTACTTGCTGAGCGTAATGTTCTGTGTCTTTAGCTTGATCTATAAGTCTTAGCTCATCTCTAATCCACTGCACTACTGCGCCCCCTGCAAAAACACTTCCTTCCAAGGCATATTGGATTTCTCCATTAATCCCAATGGCAATGGTTGTTAAAAGCCCATTTTGACTCAGTTTAAATTCTTCCCCTATATTCATTAGTAAAAAACAACCTGTCCCATAAGTATTTTTTGCGCTACCTTTTTCAAAACATGCTTGTCCAAATAATGCAGCTTGCTGATCCCCTGCTATACCTGCTATAGGAATTTGGTAGCCACCAAATAAATCTGTGTAACCATATATTTCACTAGACCCTTTTACTTCAGGGAGCATTGTTTTTGGGATATCAAGCACTTCAAGTAAATGCTCATCCCACTTAAACGCCTTAATGTTATAAACCATGGTTCTGGATGCATTGGTGTAATCAGTTACATGTACCCGCCCACCCGTTAGTTTCCATACAAGCCAAGAATCTACTGTGCCAAATAACAGCTCACCCGCTTCAGCTCTTTGCCTAGCCCCTTTAACATTATCTAAAATCCATTTTATTTTTGTGCCAGAAAAATAGGCGTCTACTACAAGGCCTGTATTTTCTCTTATATACCCTTCATGGCCATCCACAATTAACTTATCACAAGTATCTGCTGTTCTTCGGCATTGCCATACAATAGCATTATGTATGGGTTCACCTGTTTTTTTATCCCACACAATAGTTGTTTCTCTTTGGTTCGTAATGCCAATTGCAGCTATTTCATCAGGCCTAATCCCAGCCTTTCCAATCACTTCCGTTAAGACCCCATATTGACTTGCCCAGATTACCATAGGATCGTGCTCTACCCATCCTTGCTTGGGATATATCTGCGTAACTTCTTTTTGCGCCTTTGCTATAATCTTTTGGTCCTTATTAAAAATAATAGCTCTTGAACTTGTGGTTCCTTGATCTAAAGAAATAATATACTTTTTCATGTATACCTCCTATTACGGCGTTATAGTAAAAAAGAGTGTGCATATAACTTTCGTGGCTTTTGCTACGATGGTTATCTACACACTCTAATGTCTTGCATATACTACTTCGCTTAAATTACTTTAAAGTAATTTTTGCTCCAACTTCTTCGAATTTAGCTTTTAATTCTTCAGCTTCTTCTTTAGTTGCGCCTTCTTTAATTACTTTAGGAGCAGCTTCTACTGCTTCTTTAGCTTCTTTAAGTCCAAGTCCTGTTACTTCACGTACAGCCTTGATTACTTTGATTTTTTGAGCTCCAGCGTCTGTTAATTCAACGTCGAATTCTGTTTTTTCTTCTTCTGCTGCTGCACCTGGTCCTGCTGCTACCATAACGCCTGCTGCTGCAGATACCCCAAATTCTTCCTCACAAGCTGTTACTAATTCGTTAAGCTCTAAAACTGTTAATTCTTTAATAGCATCTAATACTTCTGTAATTGTTAATTTTGCCATTGTGAATCCACCTCCATATTTTTTTAAGTTCGTTTGTTATTATTCTGCGTCTACTACTTCTTCTACCGTTCCATCTTTTTCTGCAACTTGTTTAATAACACGTGCAAAACTTGAGATTGGAGATTTTAAGCTTCCAAGTAATCTTGAAAGTAGTTCGTCTCTTGGCGGAATTTCTCCGATTGCTTTCATTCCTGCATCGTCAAAGTACTGTCCTTCTACTACTCCACCTTTAAATTCTAGCGCTGGAGTTTTCTTTAGAACTTCTGCAATTACTCTTGGTCCACTTGTAGGATCATCATAACTAATTGCGATCGCACTTGGTCCTGCAAGATGCTTTGCAATTGGTTCAAACTCTGTTCCTTGAACTGCAAAGTTCATCATTGTGTTTTTGTAAACGTGGTATTCTACGTTAGCTTCACGAAGTTTACGACGTAGTACTGTATCTTGATCTACAGTAAGTCCACGGTAGTCAACCAATGCAATCGATAGCGCACCTTCTAACTTACTTTTAATCTCGTTTACAACTACTTGTTTTGTTTCAATTTTAGCCATTGTTCCACCTCCTTGAATATAAATCTATTTTATAACGCACACAAGCCACTTTGCACGTGTTCCGCAGGCAAAGTGGCTTGTACAATTTCATACATAAGCTCTATCTTAAGTCCTCGGTAGGTTGTGTACGTTACGCCATAGGCACCTACTGTCTGCGGTCACAGTTTCAACGTTTTTAAGTTTATCACTTTAAACTACCGTTGTCAATAACTTATTTATCTTCTAATATAGCTGTTGTTATTTTAACACCAGGTCCCATTGTAGAAGAAACTGAAATACTACGTAGGTATTGTCCCTTTGCTGCAGATGGTTTTGCTTTTATAATAGCATTCATCAGCGTTTGGAAGTTGTCTTTTAATTTATCTGTACCAAAGGAAACTTTACCAAGTGGAACGTGAACGATGTTAGCTTTATCAAGTCTATACTCGATTTTACCTGCTTTGATTTCGGCAACTGCTTTCGCAACATCCATCGTTACTGTACCAGCTTTTGGGTTTGGCATTAAGCCTTTTGGTCCAAGAACACGGCCCAAACGTCCTACTACACCCATCATATCCGGAGTTGCTACGATAATGTCGAATTCAAACCATCCTTCATTTTGAATCTTTGGAATTAAATCTTCTCCGCCCACAAAATCTGCTCCAGCAGCTTTTGCTTCGTCTACTTTATCGCCTTTAGCAAATACGAGTACACGAACAGTCTTACCTGTTCCGTGTGGAAGCACTACTGCTCCACGTACTTGTTGATCAGCGTGACGGCTATTTACACCTAATTTAATATGCGCTTCTACTGTTTCGTCAAACTTAGCTGTTGCTACCTTTTGAACTAAATCAAAAGCTTCTTGCGGACTGTAAGCATTGCTACGATCTACCAGTTTAGCAGCTTCGTTATATTTTTTTCCTCTTTTCATTACTTTACCTCCTAGTGGTTTTATCGGGGTCTGTGCCCTCCCACGTAATAAATACGGGTATACTTATAATTGTTATTATTTACCTACTGTGATTCCCATAGAACGAGCTGTTCCTGCAACCATTCTCATTGCTGCTTCAACGTCTGCCGCATTTAAGTCTGGCATTTTGAGCTCTGCAATTTTGCGAAGATCATCTTGAGAAATTTCTGCAACCTTTGTTTTGTGTGGTTCTGCAGATCCAGCTTTAATTTTACATGCATTCTTAATTAAGATTGCTGCTGGTGGTGTCTTTGTGATGAATGAAAAACTTCGGTCTTGGTATACAGTAATAACAACTGGTATTATAAGTCCTGCATCCTTTGCGGTTCTTTCATTAAAATCTTTTGTAAACTGCATAATGTTAACACCATGCTGTCCTAATGCTGGTCCTACCGGTGGAGCTGGTGTTGCCTTGCCCGCTGGTATTTGTAATTTAATCATTCCTGTTACTTTTTTCGCCATATTAGCGCACCTCCTGAAAATGTGGTATTCGCGGGGAATTCCCTCCCACTCACGCATTACTTAAATTAGGTATATCTATACCTTGTACTACTGTGTTACTATAAAGCCTTTTGTACTTGGCTTATACTAACCTCTACTGGAACTTCACGTCCAAATCCGCTAACGATAACGATGACTGTATCTTTGGCTTCATGGATTTCATCAACGACTCCTTCTGAGTCCTCAAATGCGCCTCCTAGAATCTTAACAACATCGCCTATCTCAAATAACGGTTTTGGCTTCGAAACTTCGATTCCCATATTATAGACTTCCTCTAAGGATAGAGGTACTGGTTTAGAATCTGGACCTACAAAGCCTGTTACGCCTCTTGTGTTGCGAACAATATACCATGTATCATCCGTCATTACCATATGAATCAGAACATATCCTGGGAATACTTTTCGTTGCACTATTTTTCTTTGACCGTTCTTATCTTCCGTTTCATCTTGCATAGGAACCCGTACCTCAAGGATTAGTTCTTCCATGTTACGATTCTTAACGATTTGTTCAATATTCATCTTTACTTTGTTCTCGTAACTTGAATATGTGTGAACTACATACCACTTCAACTCATCCACGACGCGTTCCTCCATTCATCATTTGTCTCATTTATCTTACCAACTGATTCAATACTTGCAAGCTTTGACTAAAGATTGCGTCCATGCCAAACATAATAGCCGCAACAATAAGAGATGTGGTTATAACAGTGATCGTTTGTGTTGTAAGCTCTTTTTTGTTAGGCCACATGACCCTCTTGAATTCAGCTTTAAAATCTCTGAAAAAATCTACCATATTCTCACTTCCTTTTCCCTTAATTCTGCACCATAATACTATTTCTTAGTTTCTTTGTGCATTGTGTGTGCATTGCAAAATCTGCAATACTTTTTTGTCTCCATACGATCAGGATGATTTCTCTTATCCTTGGTCATAGTGTAGTTTCTTTGCTTACAATCATTGCAAGCTAGAGTGATTTGTGTTCTCATAACTTCCACCTCCACTGATGAGTATGCTTAAAATTTCCGCATAAAAAAAACGACCTATTTAGGTACCCGTTAAATATATCATAATATAAATCAAATAGTCAAGTAATTTGTCATATTCTTTCGAACAAACCTAGAACATCTTCCTCTGACATCTTGGAGATAAAAGTTTCACCTTCCCTTATAACACTCTCCGTTAAATCCTTCTTGCGCTCTTGCAATTTTTGAATTTTCTCTTCTATAGAGTCTTTTGCTATTAACTGAAATACCTGAACGTTATTCGTTTGCCCCATACGGTAAGCCCTGTCTGTTGCTTGGTTTTGAGCTGATAAATTCCACCAAGGGTCATAGTGGATTACAATGTCTGCTGCCGTAAGATTCAGTCCCGTGCCTCCTGCTTTTAATGAAATAAGAAATATAGGCACTTGTCCCTCATTAAATTTATCGACTAGTCCCATGCGTTTTTCAGTTCTCGTACTCCCCGTTAGCATAAGGTGTTTAATCCCCCGATGGTTAAGTTCTTCAGAAATCTTATCCAGCATGGTTGTAAACTGAGAAAACAATAAAATCCTATGACCACCTTTTGTACTATCTTCAATTAGCTCCATACATAGGTCTAGTTTTCCACTTTGCCCTGTATAATCTTCTAAAAACAGTCCTGGGTGGCAACATATTTGTCTAAGCCTGGTTAAAAGGGCGAGCATCTTAATCTGACTTTTAGCAAATCCATTAGCCTGAATTTCTTTACTAAAATCCATTTTTGCTTTTGCTAAATATGCATTGTAGACCTTTTTTTGTTCTTTTAGCATCTCACTATAAATAACCGTTTCTATTTTTTCTGGCAGTTCTTTTAGGACGTCTTTTTTTAACCTCCTCATAATGAAGGGAGCCACGAATTTCTGTAACCTATCAGCTATCTTAACATCCTTATTTTTGACTATAGGTGTTTCAAATTGTTTTTTGAATTTGGTATACCCAAATAGGTAGCCCGGCATAA
>DUUM01000138.1 GCA_012841565.1 Candidatus Epulonipiscium sp.
GGAACAAAAGGGGCACGATCTTCTAATCTCATCGGTCGAAATTGATACTCTTTTTTTATGATACAATCTTTATTATTCATTATTAGTTATTCCCTCCATACTATTTGAGAGTACTCCCGGAAAGTCTTTAACTTTTCTGTTTGTACTCTTCTTTTGTTTTAATTTCTTCTCTTTTCCCCCAACCTTTTTGCATAAAACATTTGACAAATGTGTAAAAATTTGCGTCCACATATTTGTTATCAAAACCTTATTTTTTATTTTTCATTTTTCTAGCTTAGGCAATAAGGTTTGTGATTGCCCAAATAACGGCGAATACGCATGTAAATGCCATAGACGTTATTCGGGTCTTGATGCAAGAATAAAAAAAGTTAATCTTATATGTTTTAGAACAATCTTCATTGTCTTCTATATTCACACATAAAGCAAATCCTATCACTATCCAGCCAATTGATGCAATGAACTCCGCTATAGTTTTCATGATCAATTCTACTAAATACATCATATCCCTTTTTTCTCCAAACATGATTCTTGCATTAGTAACTAATTCAGGGCTTATCCTTCTCAATCTAACAACTTTCCTTCTTCATAAGTTAAACAGGCAAGAGCCCTAGCTTTATGAAAACTTATTAATTCTTAAAATCCAATACCATATCACATTTCAAACATAACATAGGACCACCCAGATGGGGGGTCCTAAAATTATTATTTTATTGTTTGGCTAAATCGCATTAGGATTGCAGCCACCTCTGCACGTGTAGCATTATGCTTAGGCATAAGCTTATTATCACTACCTTGCAACAGTTCCGTATTTACTGTCCAACCCATTGATTGCAAGGCATATCCGGATATACTTTCGTAATCTGTGAATTCTCGTATTGCCATTCCACCTTGAGTAGTATCATAATTCTTATAATTGGAATAACGATATAGCATCACTGCTATTTGTTCACGAGTAATTGGCATGTCAGGACCAAAACTATCCTGGTTTATACCTTCTACTATCTTATTTTCATTTGCCCATTCCATATACCCCATATAGTAAGCATCTGTTTTTACATCTGTAAAGTTACTAGTTTTATAGCTACTTACATCTGCATTGGCAAGCCTACCAAGTACTGTTACAAACATTCCCCTTGTCATTGACAGTTCTGGTGAGAATTTATCTTGTCCTGTTCCTGTAAATAGTCCTCTTGCTGTTACAAATTCTATATTGTCTTTTGCCCAATGATTTTCAATGTCTGTAAATGTCATTATATCTGCATCTTCTTTATATCCTATCACAAATTTTGAAAAGTGATCTGTCTCAAATGATATTTTTCCATTTTTCTTATCATAGATAGAGTTTGGCATTTCTTCTACTTTACCATCTTCATTGATATAATAAACTGCTAAGTTTTCAGATTTTTCATCTGCGCCTAAAGTATATGGTATAGAGATAGAAATTTTACCTTTTCCAAATTTACTTACCCTTTCTCCATTTTCCCCTGTAATGCTAAAGTCAAATACAAGTCGACTTCCTACCATCTTTTGAATCTCCGCTGATAGTATACTGTTGTCTACTTTTTTAGCAGAGAAGTTTATATCTGTTTTGATTTCTCCCTGAATTGTCTTTAGTGTTTCTAGGTCTAAGCTTATTACTGCTATATCACTATTTATACTAAGATTATTTACTCCAGCTTTAGTTAAGTCTGCCACTGTTGAATTTGGTATATTAGTTGAGATATTACTTACTTTCATATTTTTAGTGTCCACTTTTATTTCTACTGAAATACCATCTTTTTCAGTACCATTTTTCTTTGCTGCTTCTTGTGCTTTTTTAATAGCTTCTTTAACTTTTCCCACGTCAATATCGACACCACTTAGTGTTATATTTGCTTCTACCCCTCCATTTACTGTGATAGCACTGCTTGTTGTAATTCCTGTGATTGTAAGCATTTCTGTCTTACTAAGTTCTGATGTTTGATTATCACCATATCTTACTTGTATGGTTTCATCTGTTTGCTTTTCAATCGTGATATCTCCCTCACCAATATCATAAGTATAAACATTACCTCCTTCTGCTCCACCATCTGCAAATACTACTGGTAAATTTATCTGTAGTAATAAGCTTATTGATAATATTATTGCGAGAAATCTTTTTACGATTTTACCTTTCATTTTCCCTTCACTCCTTTTATTTGTATTTATAATGGTATAAATTAATTCATCAAACTATTTTTAGCTATCAGCTAATAAAACTCATATATACTTATAATTCCATCTTGCTAAAAAAATTGTCCTACCGATACTGGTGATGTAACTACCATAATTGGTGCTTGACAAACTTGTTTTCCTGTTTACTTAAATACTCACCTACTAAAATAGTTTCATTTTTCTTTATTATATAATAA
>DUUM01000139.1 GCA_012841565.1 Candidatus Epulonipiscium sp.
TTATTTTCAATCTATATCCCTCCAAGTTTCATTTAGGACTGTCCCTATAATATGTATATAACCAGGTGGGTGTATTTATGTCCAAGCTTGAAAATTAGAGGGATTATATTTAAGTGCGGTTGACAACATACCCTATGAGGATTATTATTAAATAACAACGTATGTTCAAGTGTTCATGTAAAGGAGGAAATACGATGTTTAAAAATATATCAAGTAATGGTGTTTACAAAAATTTATATAATGGCCAGTGGGTGGAAAGTGAAACGGGAAAGCTCATTGAGATTTACTCGCCTATTGATCATAGCCTTGTTGGGAAAGTACAAGCTATGGGTGAAGATGAGGTAGATAAGGCAATTAAAGAAGCAAAGAAGGCTCAAGAATCATGGGCAGACTTACCCCTTAATCAAAGGGCAGATTTATTATATAAAGCTGCAGATATTTTATTAGGCCAGGAAGAAGATATTGCCGATATAATGGTAAGAGAAATTGCAAAGGATTATAAATCAGCTATTTCCGAAGTGCGTAGGACAGTTGACTTTATTAAATTTACAGCGGATGCAGCCAAGCATATTCAAGGAGAAACATCAACGGGAGATCTTTTTCCAGGATATAATAAGCAGAAGATTTCTTTTGTTACACGGGTGCCATTAGGAACTGTTTTGGCCATATCACCCTTTAATTATCCTGTTAATTTATCGGCGTCTAAAATTGCACCAGCACTTGTAGGCGGAAATAGTGTTATATTAAAACCACCAACACAAGGAGCCATTAGCGCCTTATATCTTGCAGAAGCATTTAATGCCGCAGGATTACCCAAAGGTCTCTTGCAAACTGTTACAGGTAAGGGAAGTGTTATAGGCGACTATGTGGTTACTCATAAAGACATTGATTTTATAAACTTTACTGGTAGTACAGCTGTAGGACGTCGTATTGCAGAAATCTCCACTATGAAACCATTATTACTGGAACTAGGTGGGAAAGATCCGGCTATTGTTTTATCAGATGCGGATTTAGATGAAACTAGTACAGATATTGTAGCTGGAGCATTTTCTTATTCAGGTCAAAGATGTACGGCAGTTAAGAGAATTCTTATAATGGATGATGTGGCAGATGCCCTTATTGAAAAGCTAAAACCTAAAATTGCTAAAATTAAAACAGGTAGCCCAGTAAACAAAGCGGATGTTACAGTAATTCCTTTAATTTCAAATAAAGCAGCAGATTTTGTACAATCTTTGATTGATGAAGCCATTAAAAAAGGGGCTAAGGTCATAGCCGGCAATAAACGAGAAGGCAATTTAATTTACCCAACTCTAATTGATCAGGTAACGACAGATATGAAACTTGCCTGGGAAGAACCATTTGGGCCAGTTTTACCAATTATTCGTGTTAAGAGTATAGAAGAAGCAATCGAAATTGCTAATAACTCTGAATATGGCCTCCAATCATCTGTTTTTACAAAAGATATTGATTTAGCTTTTCATGTTGCTCAAAAATTAGAAGTAGGAACGGTGCAAGTCAATAATAAGACGGAAAGAGGGCCAGATCATTTTCCATTCTTAGGGGTTAAATCATCTGGTATGGGCACCCAAGGGGTTCGTTATAGTATTGAGGCTATGACACGTCCTAAGGCAATTGTACTAAATCTTAATAAAA
>DUUM01000140.1 GCA_012841565.1 Candidatus Epulonipiscium sp.
CCCCTGCTAGCTTATACCGCTTTGCTAGTCTGGCCCGTTGCCCCATGGAAGTTTCATCTTCTAGCCACACTTTATAAAGCCCTCCTTCTTTTTCATACTCTCCGTAATATTGGCCAACTTGCTCATCTAGGATTGGTGTCACAAGGTTATCTTCTAATTCTTTTTTTACAGCATCCATTCCTAAAGCCCTTGAAGATAACTGTAAACCCCCACTTTCATCTATCTCCTCTCGCCAAAGCCTTGCATAAAATGGCACGCCTAGGATGACCTTTTCCTCTGGAACCTCATCTAGGGTCCTCTCGATTGCTAGTTGGACCCAAGGCAAGGACCCTACCGATCCAGCTTCTTCAGAGCCACTCCAATGTTCATCGTAAGCCATAATTACTAGGTAATCTGTTACTTTTGCAATTTCACTTCGATTATAGTGTATCGTCCAAGGTGATGGCACATATATATCTGTAGAAACAGTTATTCCTAGCTCACTCATAATAGGATATAGTTCTCTCATAAACTGAACCCAATAAGGACCCGTTTTTTCTTGCAAACTTTCAATATCAATATTAATACCATCTACATTATACTTCTTAATAAAATCAACTAGTTGTCCTATCATACGATCTCTTTTTTTAGTACTACTTAAAATTTCATGGGTCCACACACTATTACTAAAATTATGACTCATGAGTGGCCATACTTTATATCCATTTGAATGGGCCCACTCCACATATTTTTTATTTCCATTGTCCGTTAAGTTACCTTTTTCATCTTCAAATTCTAACCAGGTAGGGGAAAGAACATTAACATCTTGCATATCTGTGTATTTCTTACCATTGAAATCTAATTTTGATCCCCTCCCTATTTGATCCCATACCATCACAACAGGACCTTTTACTGCATTTTTAATTGGATAAGGTTCATATTCTTTCACTGGCTCTGTACCAATTTCTTTTAAAAATTCAACTTGATTTTCCTGCACATAGCCAATATTACCTTCAAGGGTCCGTATTTTTGTCCATTTATCTTGGCTCCCATATGTCATCACATGTTCATCTTGATACACTGTTTGCAAAATAGGGCTTTTTATATTAGGTTGTGTACGAACTTTAGCGGTTCGGCGTACAATGGTCCCTACAAACCTATCGATTGTCGTATCATCTAGTATCACTAAATCTGCTTCTTTATGATAGGTTGCAATGATATTATATTTTTCTTCCAATAATGTATAAGGTATGTATACCTGATTATTCTTAAGTTCTATGGCATCTTGCAATTTATATTTTTTGTAATTTCTTTCGTATGTTTCTTTTTTAGGTTTAAGGCGAATTAACTCTTGTAAATTGGTAATCGTTAAAACCTCTTCCTTCTCATCCCAAAACACATCTTTGGATATATACTTTTCTACAAAATCAATCGGCAGGTAAAGCCTACCATCTTTAATCATTACAGGGGAATCTAATCTAAGGCGCTCCCCCCCCATTACAACATTTGTTTGCCCTAACTTAAACTCTTCAAAGATCCTATCTGAAACAATTGTTTTAAAATTAGGTAATCGCTTGTATATCAATGCACTAAGTGCTACAATACTTAAAACCATAATCGTTATGATTAGTTTGGTTTTCCTTCGCATAATATCCCTCCTAGGCATAGTATATCACAGATGTATTATGTTGCATATTGGGCTATTTTTACCTATTATTCGATGGATGTCTATTTTAACCTCTTTACAATTCGACATTAACTGACTTATACTATATATATAGCAAGTTTCATTTAGAAAAAGATAGGATGTGATTTATATGAGAATAGAAAAAATTAATGATACACAAATCAGAGTTACGTTGAGTCACTCAGATCTTAACCCTAGGGATATTAAAATTAGTGAGCTTGCTTATGGCTCGAAGAAAGCTCAAGAGTTGTTTAGGGAAATGATGACACAAGCATATGAGGAGTTTGGTTTTGAAACTGAAAATGTTCCTCTTATGATTGA
>DUUM01000141.1 GCA_012841565.1 Candidatus Epulonipiscium sp.
AAAAATACCAATATTCTAAAAAATGTTAGATGATATGCACTTGTATAAAGCAACATACGATAAGCCGCAGAAAAGATCATTATATAAGTAGTTATTGTCATAATCGTCAGAACAGCTTTAAGTGCCTTATGCTCCTTAAATAAACTAGTACATATTACCATTAACCCGATATTAATCACTGTTACCACAAGAAGCTCGAAAAATCCTCTTCTTGCATATTGGGCAAATGTAAATTCCTTAGGTAAAACAAATAAACCATTATTAAATAAATACATTATCTGAATTGTAGAAAACACCAAGTATACTGCTGTAATTAAAGTCATGGTTGTAATTGGTATAGTAGGGTCTTCCTTCTCTCTAGCTTTCTCATTAGCTATAGAATATTTCTTAGCAGCTCCACAGATTATACAATAGCAAGCTATAAATCCAATTATAATTATAAGAGTTACAGAGATTATGTTAGGGGAGAAGAGAAACTTGGTGATGCTAGCAGTAATTTCTTCAAATATAATGTCAGCACTAGATAAAAGAGCGACTATAATAAGAAGTAAAGGGATAGCAAGAAATGCACCAATCAGAACACCTTTTACTTTTTTGCTCTTTATTATCTTTGTACTTTTAATATTAGTAAATGTGTCTGAAAAAGGCATTCCCATAGATGCGAATGCACTAAAGGGTAGGCTCAACATTCTAGCAAATTGTTTAAGAAAGCCATTTGTCTTATCCTCTGCAAATTGATTAAGTAGTGACAAATCAAAAAGTAACATCATTCCAATAATATTTAAAAAATGCAAGGGACCGCTAGAAGTTAGGGTTGACGAAAGCCCTAAAAATAAGCTGGCTCCATAATAAAACCATGTTCTTTTTTTAATAGGCAATGATAATTTGTTCATTACCAAAATAAGTAATCCAACCATTACAATAGTAAAGGCCAATAGATTAACACCAATTCCTGCTTTGTAGAAGCAAAAAGCCAGAGCTATGCCAAAGACTAGACTTATGCTTGCAAATGTAGGATAGTTACTCCTAATCTTATTAAGCAAAGGATTCTCTTGTATAGGAGTTCTGCCTCTGGTTTCATAGCTTTCATGGACTTCATCTATATATTCAAATATTTTATTATTTTCAGTCATCTCTTTGCTCCTCCTCTTCCTCTTCTACATATTCCAGAATATCTCCTGGTTGGCAGTTTAGGGCTTTACATATAGCATCTAAGGTCGTAAAACGTACAGCCTTTGCTTTATTATTTTTTAAAATGGACAGGTTAGCCATAGTGATGTCAACCTTGCTGGCCAGCTCGGTTAAGCCGATTTTTCTCTGAGCCATGACAACATCTAAATTTACAACAATCATTACGCCACCTCCTATATAGTAAAATCATTTTCAAGTTTGTAAGTAACAGCTCTATCAAATACTTGAGATAGGACTAATGAGAATAGCCCAGCTACTAGAAAAACCACTACTAATATAAGTGCTGCTGGTGTAATTATAAAAAACAGTCTAATAGCCATCATAATAGCAATTGCGAATGAACAAATTCCCATTACCTTTAGGGATATCACATTCTCCTGTATAAATGGATCCTCTTCAATAACACTTCTGAACATTTTTCTCAAGTTCCACAGGATAATTAGGGCAAAGACTCCGGCAATTATAAATATTATGGTATAGGGAATATAAAATTCCTTGAAAATCCTATAATACTTGCCAGCCACTTTAAAGAGCCATGGCACTGCTCCACATACAACAATTCCCGCAAAAAACATAAAATCAATTAAATATTTTGTAAAACATACTAATAGATTTTTCTTCATATCCTCATCTCTCCTAAATGCAATAATTTTTAACTTTTTTAACTTTCTAATAATCAAATTCTCTTGTCATGAATTATTACATATTTATGCTCTAATGTCAATAAATATTTATCGTTTATCGATGATTTTAAATTGTTATTCGATTAAAAATCAATTTTAGGGAGGGGTGCATTCGTCATAAAACTCGGCATTCGTCATAAAGGTGTAAAAAAGCGGTAGGTTATTTATTTGGAAAATCCCTAATAAACACCTACCGCATAGCTATATTGTTATTTATTTGTTGGTTCTAGCATTTCCTTAATTAATCATCAAATTCAATACTCCCACATTCTTTAATGCCAGCATTGGCTTACAATTACGTCTACGCTTTGATGGACCAACGGAGCAGATTTCTAGAACATAACATTCATCAAAAGGCACTTCAAAACGGAAACAGCCACAGGAGCAGATATTTTCACAATACAACAATATCTTCTCTTCATCACAGATGCGATATAATCTTACTTCCCAATCATGATTACTACAACATGAACATCCCCAGATACATCCAAAGATAAGGCCTGCTTCTATCACACATTCCGGACAAGGCTTAGGTTTTTCTACTCGAACTGGAACCGGATATGGCCGGTATTCAATTCGGGTCCGTTGTTCTGGGCAAGGTCGACATGGCATCGGTGTAGGACATTCTGGACATGGTGGACATTCTGCACATGGTGGACATGGCATTGGTACTGGACATTCTGCACATGGTGGACATGGTATTGGTGTAGGACATTCTGGGCATGGAACAGGTATTGGAGCAGGTGTTGGCATTGGCATCGGTGCCGGTCTTGGCACTGGTGCTGGCCTCGGAGCTGGAGTCGGTCTTGGTGCTGGTCTTGGTGCTGGCATTGGTGCTGGTGCTGGTCTTGGTGCTGGTCTTGGCACAGGAGCTGGTATCGGTGCTGGCGCTGGAACTGGTGCCGGTGCTGGAACTGGTGCTGGTGTAGGAACTGGCGCAGGGGTTGGCATTGGTGCCGGTATAACTTCTGGTGCCATTCCCATACATTGCACACCACCGATGAATGGGAACCAATGAAATTCAAACCCACTTCTTCCATTCACAGCAAATGATCTGAATGCAGCATTTCCATTGATATTACCCCCGGTCTGATGTGCATGGAACATGGCCTGAGGTGCTAGGACGCTTCCCCAGATAGCTGCTGGTACCTCCATAAATATATTTGTAGCATCTTCAAATACATATAATGTATTGTTTACATGATTTGCATCACCCCAAAGCCCGTACTGAAGGTGTGCGTTGTTTCCTGTTCTAATTTTAATAATAGCACGACTTCCTGCCGGTATTTCTAACTTTATTTCCTTGGTCAACAAACCATTGGGACTTACATCGATTAGAAATACATTTTGCTGTGGATCATTACCCCTAAGGATCCACTGATGGAACCTTTCGGTAACGGTTCCATTTTCCTCAAGCTCCAGGATACAATCATGGAAGTCAAGGATACTATCTCTTGCATCTCGGAAGAACTGCCCTACATTGGCATTGATTCGACCAGCAGGAATAAATCTGTCTACATCATA
>DUUM01000013.1 GCA_012841565.1 Candidatus Epulonipiscium sp.
AAAAGAATTGCTTGCCAAATCTTTCTTAGATTTAGCAAAATCTAGGCCTCTAGATAAAATTGTTATTAAAGATATTACAAATCATTGCTCTATGACTCGTGAATCTTTTTATTACCATTTTTCAGATAGATATGAGCTTATGTTTTGGATATATGAGGAACAAATCAAAAATATGATAGAGGACTCGCTTTTAAAAGAACCGATTATTAAAGTATGGGCACGATCTCTACAGATGATGAAAAAACACCTTTATTATTACAAAAAGGCATTAGAAGATGAAATCTATTTTCGGTTAATATTGGAATCCTTTATCCATAATATTACATACTGCATAGAATCCCAAAACTTTCAGGAAGAATTATCGAATCCAGATATCCAATTTGCAATACGTTTTTACGCCAATGGTCTTTTGAACATGACCAGTGAGTGGATTTTTAAAGGGGCGAAAGAGGATGAAATAGTACTTTCTAAGCGTATGTGTGTTATTATGCCAAACATCTTAATGAAATACTACATTTTTTAAGTAAAACTTTTAAAAGTTTAAAAGGTCATGACTCGTATAGAGTGCATGACCTTTTTGAGTATAAGCTTATTTAATCCTTAATCCTATATTGTACGAGCTATATTAAATCCTTCGTGTACAGCATCCAATATATTTCGGGCTTTAAGATTATCTCCGATAATCGTATACTCTACGATACCATCTAATGACTTTGATAAACTATGATCTGATTTATAACCAGAAGCAATAACCACTGCATCACATAGAATTTCCGATGGCGTTCCTGCGTTATTAATAACTATTTTCCCATCTTCTATAGATTCTAGTTTTGTGTTTACTTTAATATCCACATTGTTTTTAGCAAGTAGGTGTCTTAAAGAAAGGTCATTATTTACACTGTGTTCTGCCATAAGCATAATGTCTTCAAGCATTTCAATCAAAGTAACATTCTTTCCTTGATTGGCAAGATATAATGCAGTCTCACAACCTACGAGTCCACCACCAATAACGGTCACATTCTCTTTATCAATTTTAACTTCATCTATTAATACATCTGTTGAAATGTAAACATTTTCGCTATTGATTCCCTTAACTTGAGGTAGGAATGATTCTGACCCTGTAGCAATAACGACATGATCAAAGTTACCTTTCTGAATCTTTTCGGTTGTAGCTGTTGTCATGTATTTCACATCGACCTTTGATTTATCCACTACTAATAGAGTAAATCGTTTAGTTACAGAAGGGCAAGAATTAGATTTAGATAATGCTCCAGAACTAGTGATAGAATTGAGGGATACATACACAACGGGTGCAGCATTTTATTTAAATTTAGAAAACGCAATTTGGAGTGAGTACTATAAAGAAGACGTTGTAGTACAAAAAGAAGTAGATGAAAGTGGGAACGTTATTGGAGTGGTAACGGCAGCGAGGGTAAGTGACTCTGAATTAAAAATAGTAATATCAGGTACTAAGATCAACTACCCTGGAAGTCAAATTAGAATTCCTCTCGCCACTAAGATATTAGGTGGAGAGGCAACAGTTGAAATTGATCCTTGGGATACAATTATTTCAGCTAGCAAACATATATTTGCTGTTAGTAATGAGTCTGGGGCTTATGTAGAAGTAGGTGGGGATTGGAGAGATTATCCTATGTATAATCAGGGTATGATCGCGCCCATAAGGATAGAAGAAAGTTTTCAAGGCGCCCTAGGATATGGAGCAGATAAAACCATAAGTATAGAGGTAGATCACCCAGATTTGAAATTTGATCTTCCAAGCACAGACAATATCTTTTTAACAAGAGGATTTACAGGTTTAAAAGGAGTTAAAATTCAGTATGCTAAAAACATGGATGCTTCCGATAATACAAAAGTGATCCAGGTAATTTTACCAGAAGATATGGAGACAGTCAAAATAGGTGGTATTGAACTTAGGAATTTAATGATTAGATCTACAGTAGCTAATCCAGAGTATGGTGATATTTATGTAACAGTAAGTGGCCCACGGGTAGAAACAAAGAGTGGACGTGTAGGTGTAGTAGAAAATTATAGTAATAAGCTGAAAATTACAGAGCCTACTAATCTTATTGGAGGACAAAAAAGTAAAGTTAGCTTTAGCTTATCAGAGCACTTAGATGATAGCTTAATTCCTGGTCGATCAGTTAGTCTGTTCTTTAATGGTGTATATTTGTCTAACGATAAAGTTGATCAGATAGCCATTAAAGTAAAACATAATGAAGGGGAGACTAAACTATTACAGTTACCTACTATTAAAGATAAAGATGGATATGTCGTTGGGTTTCAGTTTATCCCAACTGATTTAGTAAACGGACAAAAAGACTGTTTTTTATTTCAGGATGTAGAAGTTTATAAGCCTTTAGCTTCATTAGGTGGGGCAAGCATAGAAGCTGATGGCCGTGCTATTGGTGAAAAACTTTTAGCAGAAATAATGGGGAATCATACTCAACCAATCAATGTGTACTTAGATAAAATAAATATTGAAAAAGGAATTACTAAAATTAACAATAAAGAAATAAGTATTATGGAAAGTATAAATGGTGCTTTTAAAGAGGGGAATTTAATCCTGAGTTTTTTAAAGGATGCTGATATTAAATTTAGCACATTACCCACAGTAAGAACAACGGGGGATTTAGAAGTAGGAGAACTTAAAATTACAGATGGCAAACTTGTAATTCCGATCATCAAAGGTTCAACAACTAGATCTACTATTGATATAGTAGGAGGAGACATCACACTTAGTAACACATCTAGCTATGGGAAAAAGGTTTTATATGTAGATGGAGATGCACTTACAAAAGATGGTTGTGACATAGGTGATGGAATGAGCTATGAATATATAAATATTGAGCAAAGTAAGCTAAAACCACCATCAAGCAATAGTGGAAGCGGCGGCGGTGGTTCTTCAACAAAGCCATCGAGCCCAATAGAAGATCAAAAGTTACCAAAGGGAACCATAGCAACTATAACAAACATAATAAACGGTACGGCCAACCTAACCGTATCTCAAAATACAGTTAAGGATTTTATCAAAGAAGCACAGGCAGAAGCACAGGCAGAAGCAAAGAAAAATGGAACTGAGAAAGACGGTATTTCCATAGAAATGAAAGTAGATAGCAAAGATGATTTGGTAAAAAATATCTCTGCAAAACTGCCAAAAGCATCTATCGATGAAATTATAAAAGAACAAGTAAGAGAACTTAGCATTAGTAGTGAGGTGGGAACAATTAATATTGATCTTGAAACCCTTAAGGCTATTCAAAGTCAAGTAGTCGGGGAGGTGGAGATATCTGCAAAGAAGGTGGATAACAATATACTTTCTGAAGAAATAAAAGAAATCTTAGGGGAACGTCCTGTATATGAATTTAACATTACGGATCCAAGTGGTACTAAAGTAACTGAGTTTGGAAAAGGTAAAGTTTCTATTGTTATTCCATATACTTTAGGAGCTGAGGAAAAAGCAGAGAATGTGGTAGCATACTACATTGATGCAGAAGGTAAGCTTCATGAAATGATAGATTCTGTTTATGATAAAGAAATGGGGTCGCTATATTTTACAACTAATCACTTCTCAAAGTTTGCAGTAGGATATAAAGAAGACATAGAACCAGATGATATGAAGCGCGATACACCAGCAATGGGATTTGCAGATATAGAAACCCACTGGGCAAGGGAAGATATTGAATTCACGATGGAAAGAGGCCTTTTTGGTGGAACAGCTGAAGGTGTATTCTCACCTAATATGTTCATGACAAGAGGAATGCTTGTGACAGTTCTTGGAAGAGTTGACCAAGCAAGTCTTGGCTATTATATAAATAGTCGTTTTACTGATGTAGAACTTGATGCTTACTACATGACATCTGTAGAATGGGCAACAAAAATGGGGATTGTAAATGGTGTATCATCCACAGAATTTGCACCCAATCAAGCTCTTAATAGAGAGCAGTTAGCAGTCATTATAGCAAATTATGCAAGAGTTTCAGGCTTTGAACTACCAGAGTTACAAACTGAGTATAGCTTTGCAGACCAGGGTGCAATCAGTGGTTATGCTAAAACAGCAGTGAGAAAAATGCAAATGGCAGGCCTTCTTTCAGGACGAAAAGACGGTTCATTTGATCCAAAAGGCACAGCTACAAGAGCTGAGGTTAGTGCGGTGCTTAAGCGTTTTGTAGAGCTAATTGAAAAGAAATAAAACTGTTTTAAATAGCAGTGTCTGTGCTTGAGTCGTTCAAGTTATTGGCACTGCTTTTATAATGGGCATAATTTTTGTTTTAAATACAACAACTATAGATAGATCTTAAAGCACCCAGCTTGAATGCAAACTAGGGGTGTATTTATTGGCAGTTATCTGTATCTTCTTCAGGGCAGTTATTGTTGAATCTTTTTTCCAATAAATCAATAAATTTCCGTTCAATATTATTGAGTGGTTCGAAAGCACGTTTGATCCATACAAGCTCATTTATAGGATAAGAATATTCTTTAGAAGCTGTTATGGGAATAGAACGTATAGCGGGATCTGTAAACATGTCTACTATCCATTTAGGGCTACACAGGTGCATGTCTGTTTTTTTCAAAAAAGAATAACAGGCACTAATGGTATTGCAGAAGAAGCTAGGCTCCATTGGAGAATTCTCCATTTCTTGGTTAAGTGACAATCCCAGCTTAATGGATTCTTCTGCATCAAGTAAGATGGAGGGTGCTTGCTCAATTTCGTCGTAAGTAATACTCGTTCGATTATAAAAGGGGGATTTAGGGCCCATGTTGAGAAAGATGCCAGATCTATCTAATACATGTATTTCAAGTTCTTTGGTTCTGGATTGCCTATTAAATTTTTTTGAATCCATTTCTGTCAGTACAAGAAGGCCGATATTAGTCGTACTTCTAAGCACATTTTCAATGATTTTGCCTCTATCCGTCTCAAGGAAATCTATGTGGATAGACTCCTTATCATATTGGCTATATATATCCAACAACACATCATAGATAAAGTAGAATTGCTGGGAAGCGATCGAAAGAACTTCTTTTTTGTGAATATTATCTTTAAAGGTCGCATTCAGTGTATCTATGGAGGCTAAAACATTTTTGGCTGAGACCACAAATTCACGGCCCCTCTCAGTTAGCGTGATACCTCGTGGTGTTCTCAGAAGTATCTGGATTCCGAATTCAGATTCCAGGTTTGTCAATGATTTTGATAGAGCGGGCTGGCTGAGGTAAAGTTGCTCAGCTGCTTTTGAAATAGAACCACACGCCACAGTTTTTAGCAAATATTCTAGTTGTTGATGAGTCATTAGATGCTCCTTTATCATTATATAGATATAATCAAAATTATTAGTAGTCATAGTCTGAGGTTATGGGTATTTAATAACTTATATGTATTTGAGAGATTTCTCATATCGTTATACAATGCAGTTGTAGAAGATATATGAGAATATGTGCATTTAGATAGAATATATGTGACATGTGTCTGGGTTTATTTTAAATATAGGGCAGATATGTGAAATTTATCTTTATGTTTGCAATGCACGTATCATTATATATGAAATTATAACAAAAGTCTAGCAAATAGAAAGGATGGGTAAATATGTCGAAAGTTTTAATAAATGATGTTGGAGAATTAACTAGTAAGGCAGGTGAAATTCGCAAAAAACTTTGTCTTGGTGCTCACCGTATAGGGAATGTACATCTTGGAGGACCACTTTCAGCAACAGATGTAGCAGTGGCCATTTATTATAAATATCTTGGATTTGATCCAAATAACTTGGAAGATCCAGAGCGTAATATGTTTATTTTGAGTAAAGGGCACAATGGAATATTATTGTATACTATTTTTTGCGATATGGGAATGTACGATTGGGATGTTCTGTTAGATACATATAACACCATAGGGAACCCTTTTGGTGCTCACCCCAACCGAAAACATGTCAAAGGGATTGAGGCCTCTACTGGATCTTTAGGACACGGTCTTTCCTGGTGTGTCGGTTTGGCTCATGCCAATCGTGATAAAGGTATTGCCGCCCGCCAATTTTGCCTACTTGGTGATGGGGAGATGGAAGAAGGCTCCAACTGGGAGGCAATTATGTATGCGGCTTCACGGAAGATGGATAGTATTGTAGCTGTGGTTGACAATAACAATTGTTCCGCTTCCTTTGAAACAGGTGAAAACATTATATGGGATAGTATGGCCGATTGTTGGCGAGCCTTTGGTTGGGAGGTTTATGAGATTGATGGAACGGATATGTCCGAGATAGATAAAACTTTGGCGTCATTACCACCAGTTGATTTAGAAAACCCCGGAAAACCAATTTGTATTATAGCCAACACTACGAAAGGTCAAGGTGTCGAGTTTATGAGTGATAAACCATATGCTTGGCATATTGGTGGACTAGATAGTGAAAAACTAGCTGAGACGATTGAATTAATTGATAGCTATACAGAAGAACAGATGAGGAGGATATAATATGGCGGGATTTACATTTAATGTGTCTGATATGGCAGCGGCAATGGATGCGAGAAATGAAATAACAAAAAGGATATTATCCCTTGTGGAAGAGGATGAAAGAATTTGTTACATCAATAGTGATGGAACTGGCCGTGGTAGTATTCGTGAGAAGTTTGATAAATACCCTAATCGTGTACTGGATGTGGGGATAGCTGAAATGAATATGGTTACAGTGGCAGCTGGTCTTGCTCTCAAGGGTTATATACCTTTTTGCCAAACATTTGGTCCTTTTCTTTGTGTTAGGGCACTAGATCAAATACATAACGACTTGGCATATAATGATTTACCAGTTCGTCTTATTGGTACCCATGGTGGAATAACTTCTGGTTATGGTCCTACCCATAATACGATTGTTGAATTTGGTATTATGAATTCCATACCTAATATGACCATGATAGCCCCATCAGATGCCAATCAATGTGTAAAAATGATTGATGCTTCCCTTGACTATCCGGGACCGATTTATATTCGTATACCTCGCGGGGAAGAGCCTCTTGTTTATAGTGGTGATTATACTTATACCATAGGGAAAGCAATCGAAACAAAACCAGGTAAGGATCTTACAATTATTACGACTGGTTCGGGTGTATACAACAGCCTTCAGGCAGCAAACATGCTAGAAGAAGATGGGCTGAGTGTACGTGTAATAGATATGCATACCATAAAGCCTATTGACAAGGAAGTGATTATTAAAGCAGCTAAAGAAACTGGCAATATTTTAACTGTGGAAGATCATAATATATTGGGAGGGCTAGGCAGCATTGTAGCAGATGTACTGATGGAAGCGGGGGTATTTCCAAAGCTTAAAAAAGTAGGTATTCCGGATCATTTTGTTGAATTTGGAACGCCAGATGAGCTTTACCCACACTATGGATTTGATAGTGATGGAATTCGGAAAACTGTGCTTAAAATGATGGGAATGGTACCAGTCAAGGGGAAATAAGTCGGAAGTTTTTCATATAAGGGAGGAATAAAGTTGTGAAAAAGGTAAAAACGAATACTAATATATCCAATGAAAATCAAGGGCAAACCTATTACAAAGGTAAGGATGCTATCAAGGTGAAAGCAAGCTTTGCACTAGGGGGAATGGTCATGAATCTGCCTTGGATTCTGGTCGGATCATTTCTTATGTATTTCCTTACAGATGTCGCCCTTGTACCGGCCCTATCGGTATCAGCCCTCTTTCTTGGTGTCCGTATTTTTGATGGAATCAACGATCCCATCATTGGGATAATGGCAGATCGAACTAAATCTCGTTTCGGGCGATATAGACCATGGATGCTTGCGGGAGGATTATTACTTATACCCAGTGTGATATTATTATTTTGGGCACATCCTACCTGGAGTGTGGGAGCCCGTACAGCCTATGCTTCTGTTTTATACATTATAGCTGTTATTGCAGCTACTATGTGGGATATTCCTTATGGTGGACTAAATGCTTGCATTACACCATACTCCCAAGAACGCGCTTCCTTTGCTACCTCACGTATACTGGTATCCTCCATAGCCTCTGCTATAGGAGCTGGGATATTCTTACCATTGATGAACCGGTTTGGGGGCGGTCAAGGAGACCTTGTAAAAGGATATGTAGTAGCGACCATTATTATTTGTTTGATTGCTTTTCCTTTTATATTTATCACGTTTTTTGGAACAAAAGAAGTTGTCTGTCCTCCTAAGGGGCAAAAACTTAGTCCAAAAGCATTATTACAGACAGTAATGAAGAATCCACCACTCCTTATTATTTTAATTGGTTTCTTTATTTATGGTTTTATGAATTTTGGGCGTGGCGCTGTAGGTATGTACTATTTTTCATATAATTGGGATCAGCCAGGTCTGTTTTCAGCCTATATCTTTTTAACAGGAATTCTTAGTGGTTTAGCAGCGTTTTCAGGTATGTATCTGCTGAAGTTTTTAAGAACCAAGCGTAATGCTTGTTTACTTGGATTTATTGTGATGGGAGTGACTTCACTTATTGCTTTTTTTCTCACACCAGAAAATTCAAGTGCGACAACAATATTAATTATTTTATGGATCAGTAGTGCGGCTAATGGCTTGGTAACTGGTATGATTTATGCCATGATTCCAGATACAGTAGAGTATGGCCAATGGAAGTCAGGCATTCGTGCAGATGGCTTCATCTATGCATCTTCCAGTTTTATGATGAAACTAGGGGGTGCTGTCAGTCCAGCGCTTTTGGGTGTCCTACTTCAAGTTAGTGGATATATCCCTGGGGGTACACAGTCTATATTTACACTTCAAATGATTAATGGAACGATGAATTTAATGCCGGCTATACTTGCAATAATTGCTGCTATTATCTTCTATTTCTATAAGTTAGATGATAAATTGCACGGACAAATATTAGGTGAGTTAGCTGAGAGAGAAGCAATCTCTTAATAATTTCTATATTAATCAAGCATTGTCAATTGGCAGTGCTTGATTTTTTGCATACCTATTATTTTTTATTAGGGGGGATAGGAGGGTGCCAAACATTCTTTCAACCCACCCTTTTGCTTGGGGGATGCTAGGGCATTATCATAAATAATTTATCTATGTCCTATTTAGAGGTCTATGATATAATTGCATCAAAATACCCCCAATGCTGATTAAAATATGCTGAGATATTTAATATTAAAAATAAAGTACAGACATATATTAAAGATATTAATTCTTTAAAAGCGAGTGATTATTCCGCTGAACTAAGTAAATGTTACAAAGACTATATTAATGAAACAAATAAAGAATTATTATATAAACAGTTACTTAAAACTAGGGCAGAAGAATTATTAAATCGTATTGAAAACGCGGAATTAAATGTGGGTAATTCTTGAAAAAGTTGAAGCGCCGAAGGATATTATGATAATTGGTGCTGGCCCAGCCGGTTTAATGGCTGCTAGAACTGCTGCACAAAAGGGGCATACTGTTACTATAATATGAAGCAACTTCTCATTTAGGTGGTGCGTTTAGAACTGCTGCTTATCCATCAGGAAAAGGTGAATTATCAACAACTATTAGCGCCTATAGAGCGGAATGCGAAAAATTAGGTGTTAAAATTGTGTTGAACACACCAGTAACAGAAGAATTAATTGCTAATGAAAAAGCGGATGTAATTATTGTTGCTACTGGTTCAAAACCATTAATGCCTAATATTAAAGGTATCGATGGACCAAATGTTGTAACAGCTGAATTTATAGCTTCTACAAGCTTCTTCCCAGTATATATACTAGAAATGCAACCTACAATATTAAGTGATATGGTAATGCAAAATAAGATTCCTTTAATGGAATTACTAACAAAAAGAAATGTACAGACCATCACAAATGCTAAGGTGTCAGAAATTACAAAAGACATTATCACTTGCAAACAGCGTGTGGTAATGTCTTTTTTGATTATTGATTTGTTAAATCTGTATCAACCTTTCAAATCACGAAGATAGATTTCATTACACTGGGTTAGGCCCACTCTTTTACACACAATTAACTCATGATCCACAAGCTCCTTCATAACCTGAGCAGCCTTTTGATTTCCCTTAATGTTAAGCTCCCTCATTAAGGTGTCCCTAGAAAATTTGACATACAGCTCACCGTTTTTGTTGACCTGGTTTTTCTCCTCAGATAAGGCAAGCAAATTATACATAAGCATATAAGCTATCTTAGATTCAGACCTCATAGACATATACCTTGGATCCTCAAAAAAAGCCTTTGGCATCTCATAAAAATCCATCTCATTTACATCATCTCTCGTCATTAAATTATCCATTGTAATCTCCTTTTCTATTTTTAATTTATATAGCTATTTATTCTTAATAGTAGCCAAACTGGTAGCGAATATCACTAAACACCTTTGTATTGGTCTCAAAGAGAGAATTATAGATCATGGTCTGAAGATATTTTTTAGGATTCATAATCTCAACCCTGGCCGCCGCCTCAATATACTGATGAATCACATGTTCAATATGATGGATGCTGAGCTGGCGAATAAAATGCTGCATTATAAGCCGAGGTTTATGCTCTTTACCAATAGCCGTACTAGCACTTAAAAACATATCCCGAATACTTAGGCCAATCTCATCAACAAGCTTAGGATCATATTGCAGCCTCAAGTCATCAAGATGAATCTTATTAGCCAATAGATACTGGACCTCATCCATATCAGCCACCAAATGATCAGAATCATCAGTCCCACCCGCAGGCTTCTGAAAGGTCACCTTGCTAGGTGGTTTTTTTGTAGAAGAACACTTTGAATAAGGAATTACCTTAGATGCCACATTAGGCCCACTGACTTCATCCGCCAAGGCATAGAGATAAATCTCATTACACTTGCTGAGTCCCACCTTTTTATCAACGATTAACTTATAATCCACCAGCTCTTTCATAACCTGAGCAGCCTTCTGACTCCCAGCAATATTAAGCAAATCCATCAGTTTACTCCTAGAAAGCTTGACAAATACCTCGCCCCGCTGATTCACCCAATTGTTCTTAATAGACAGAGAAAGAAGATCAAGCATAAACATATAAGCTAACTTAGACTCACACTTCATCCCCATATACTTAGGATTCTTAAAAAAAGCCTTTGGCATTTGAAAAAACTGCATCTGATTCACATAATCCCTCGTTACTAACCCACTCATGAAAATGGCCCCCTTAGTCATTTGAATTTATCACCCTACACTATATAAATAGCAATAGGTCTGAAAATTACCCCCTATTATTTAAAATAAATTTATATTGCATTTCCTAGATCATCCAAAATCAAAGACATATTAAGACTAATGCTATTAAAACGAATTATAAAAACACTAATAATATCAGTCAGTCTATCTAGTCTTTAGATCTTAAAGCAACTAACATTCTTTTTTAAAATAGGGGTAATAATGATTCCCCATGCTATCTATTTGGTAAGGGATGAAATTTAAACAACAAGGGGTGTACTTATGGCAGGAGAAATAGACTTAATATTACTCGATATAAAAGTTGGAAAATATACAATAATCTATTTTATATGATATAATTATACTAAAGTATAAGATAGAGGTGAAAGATGCTATCCTTACCACAAGAAACATCCATAGACGTAAACCTATTAGAGCGAATGCAAGAAGAAAATATCGTTACAAGCTACAAACTATTTTGGTTTAGAGGAATCTTCAAAGAAATTATTAGCCAAAATAAAGACATAACATTTAGACGAATTGTCTGCAGAATGATAACTGAGGCCTGGTATCCTCTTATAGAATATCACCTAAACTTTGGGGCCATTGACATGCTATACGATCTTTGCATGCTGATACATAGAAAACACAAAATAAAAAGCAATATTAGCGAAAATAAATTGTTAAAATTTCTGGAAGATCTCAATGACAAAGAGATAGAAAGGGGAATCAGAAATTTATATAATATGGTTCCTTACAGATTATTAGCACCTTTTTTCGTTGGAGAATTTAAGAGCATACCAGATCATAGAAGAAATAAAAGGATTGCAGAACTTAGTAATTTGCAAGAGGATGTTTTTTACAAGATAGATGATAAAAATAAGTCTATAACCATCAATCAAAACTGGTTTGACTATATTTACAAGAACCAAAGTATTGTATATGGATGGATGAGTTATAAATTAATTTATTTTCTACAAAATAGAAATCCCAATGTGCCAGCCATACCCTTTAAACTAGCTGCACCTCAGGAACGTAACCTAGCTAGCGCTAGAAAGTTTTGGAATGAGATTAATCACACAATGCCACTATATGATATTTATACGAGCAAAGAACTGACGGAAGGAAATTTTAAAGCATATGGAGGACTTAGTATTGATCATTTTATTCCTTGGAGCTTTATCCTACACGATGAGTTATGGAATCTTGTGCCTACATTTCATAATATAAACAGCTCTAAAAGTAATAGATTACCTAATTTAGAACACTACATGGAGAAGTTTTGTGACCTTCAGTATAATGCGTTTAAGGTAGCTAGAAAGAATAAAAGGCTGAAAAAACAGTTAGAAGATTACCTAACCATTAATAAAAGTATGGATATTAATGCACTGCTACACAGTGATATACAAAAAGGATATTTTGTCGATTCTATCAAAGCTACCATAAAACCGCTTTTTCAAATAGCTTATAACCAAGGCTATGGTTTATGGCATGAAGATGTAGCAGATAATGGAATCATTACTCCATCAGTTACAAATAAGATCTCACTAGGCGAAATACATACCCTCAAACACTAAGAGGAAAGAGGTGCCACATGACTTTAGATTATTATAATAGCAAGGCTATAGACTACAGCAAAGAAACTATATCTGCCGAATTTCAAGAGCGCCGAAACATGCTCCTTAAGTATCTAAAACCCAATGCTCATATTTTAGATTTAGGCTGTGGCTCTGGGAGGGATAGTAAGGCCTTTATCCAGCAAGGGTATCAGGTAACGGCTATGGATGGATCAAATGAGCTATGCAAAATTGCCAGCAAGTACATCGGCCAAGCAGTTATCTGTAGAAGATTCCAAGACCTAAGGGAAAGCAATACATATGATGCTGTATGGGCCTGTGCTTCCCTTCTACATGTTCCCTTAGTAGATTTAAGCAACATATTCAGTAAAGTTGCTGCAGCACTAAAGACGGGAGGGTACTTCTATGGGTCTTTTAAATATGGAGAATATGAAGGGGAGAGAAATGGAAGGTATTTTGCGGATTTAACGGAAGAAAGGCTGGAAGCTTTGTTGGGGAATTTTGTGGAGCTAGAACTGGTTGAAGTTGAGATTACGGGAGATGTAAGAGAGGGGCGTGGGGAGGAATTGTGGTTGAACTTTGTTGTGAGGAAAATATAGGTAATTGTGTAAAGTATTGGGAATAGCTTGGGGTCAGACCCTCTTGGCAGAGGGTACTGCCCTCTGCCAAGCTACTGATAAGGGAGGATTTTATGGGAAATCAAACTAAAACAACAATACAAATTAAAGGTTTTCCTTTAATCAAGTTTCAAGACAATGATAAAATTAAAAGATTTCGCCAAGGTATTTTATATATGAAGAACTTGCAATACTACCGTGACTTAGAGAAAAGCAATGGTGATGGTACTATAGGGGATATGTTTGAAGCGATGCTACATATTAATGAAGGAAAATTAATAATACCTGAATTAGGTGAAGAAATAGAAATTAAAGATGATTTAATCACAACAGATTTTTCAAATGGTTTTGTTTTTTGTATGTTTGGAATAAATGAAAATGTTAAATCCTTTCAATTTACAGATAAACAAAAGCAAGAAATTTTTAACTTTGGTGATAGAGCATTACTTATAACAGATAGGCATGAGTTTTTAAAAAGGATATTTAGTACAGCTGTAGAGAAAAGTTTGAAAGTTTTTCACGGATCTGTAAAATATTATGATGAACATGTAGATTCGGTTAATCTTTTAGCATCATTAACTAATGGGATGGAAAACATTGCTTTCTGGAAAAGAGATAAATATAGATACCAACAAGAATATCGATTTGTAATACAAAGTGTAGATACGACAGAAGATTACTTTGAATTAAATATTGGTGACATAAGTGATATCTCTAAAGAAATAAAGACATCTGTTTTACTGAATTCAATAACAGTGCAGCTATAAAAGGAATGAATGAGAATCTAATTTTTGAATCTGTGGATAAGGAAACTATGCGAATCATTGTGCTACCTCTAATTCAGGACTCAGAATAAGATACATTAGTAGTTAATAGTCAAACCGAGAAAAAGAGTTATTACTCGGTAGGTGCAGAGCTCATGTACAGGAGTTAAAAAGAAAAAGCGTATTATAGTAATAAGAAATTTTAATTATAGCCTTTTTATGATAAGGAGCAAACTGAAATGGAGCGGAATGCATGAAACTGATTATTAATAAGATTAAAGCTAAGTTGACTTTTAATCAATGGAAAAAAACTAAAATAGAATATACAGACTTAGCTCCTATTGATAAAATCGAAAGTGGAGCTGAGTATCTTAATGCTTTAGACTGGGCATTAAGCAATAAAAGAATAAAAAACATTGCTCTTGCTGGCCCTTATGGCTCAGGCAAAAGTAGTATTATTGAAACTTATTTAAAGCAACACCCCATTGTGAAGAAAAAGACTCTGCGTATATCAATGGCCACATTTGTTGAAAATGTAGTTGATAGTAACGGAAAAACTAAAAAAATTAAGATTAAGCAGGAAGAGATTGAACTTGGGATTCTGAAGCAACTTTTTTATAAAGTAGGTTATAAAAGAATCCCCCAAAGTAGATATAGAAAGCTCCATAGAATCAGTTGGAACAGTATCTTTGAATATTTTTTAGGGCTGAGCATTATAATCTACGTGATGTCTTATATTTTTTCCCCAGAGTTAGTTAATTCTATAAGAGATAAAATTATTATAGCGGGTTCTTCTATAGGGATTTCAAATAACATTTCTTTGTTATTGTTTGGAGTATTTATTTTAGTAATCCTTGCAATTCTTGCTACTATGTATCGTTCAATGGTATCTCACTTTAAAGTAAAAGAGATAAAGTTTCCAGTAGATACTACTGTAAAAAGAGGAGAAGAATCAAATGAAACTATTTTCGATAAGCACATGGATGAAATTATCTATTTCTTTGAAGAAACAAAATATAGGCTTGTATTCTTCGAAGACCTCGACCGCTTGGAGGACTCTTCTATATTCGTTCATCTTCGTGAATTAAACACACTATTAAATAACTATAATGTTATTAAAGAACCGATTATATTTGTTTATGCTATTAAAGATGATATTTTTACTAGTACCGATAGAACAAAATTCTTTGAGTTTATTATTCCGGTGATACCAATTATCAATTCAACAAATTCTGGTGAGATTCTTTTAAAAAAGCTTGATGATTCAGATAAAATTGGTATAAAAAATGAAATATCTCAGGATTTTGTATTGGATGTTTCTCCATATATTTCCGATATGAGAATCCTTCAAAACATATATAACGAATTTATTGTTTATAAGAAAACCCTTCGAATAGAGCAGGGATTAAAGTTGTTAGATGAACCCATGATGGCTTTGATTATTTTCAAAAATCTTTATCCTCATGATTTTGCTGATATTCAGATGGAGCAAGGGATTATTAAACAGGCATTTGCTAATAAGCAAAAATATTTGAAGATAAAGCAGGGTAATATTCAGAGTGTAATAGATGAATCAACTAGATTGTTGGATGGAATACAGAGTGAAGCACTTAAAAGTATCAAAGAATTGAAAAGTGCACTATTATGTGAAGTAACTGATTGGACTGGCATCGCTAGAGTTATTAAGCCTAATAGATTATCTGATAATACCCGTGCCAGTGTAGTCATGGAAAATGATTTTGACGTATCAGAATGGAGCTCATCGAATCAGTGTTCTGGAACCTATTATGGATGGGATGGAAGTGGGGGATACTCTTTTTCTTGCAGCGAATTCTCTGAGATATGTGCATCCTACTTAAAAAGAGAAAAAAGAATTAAGTTGATTGAAGAAAGTCGTATTGCGGAAGAACAGAGAAAAGTTGAGAAACTCAAACTAGAGCTTCAAAATGTTTTGGGTTGGTCTCTTAAAAGACTCACAGAACAATTTGGTGCCATAGAAATATTATCTGACGAAGTCCGAAGTAATAAATTACTGGTCTTTTTGCTTCGTAGGGGGTATATAGACGAAAAGTATGCAAACTACATTAACTACTTTAAAGGTAACACGGTTACTAAGGAAGACATGAATTTTATCCTTGCGGTAAAAAATATGGAGCCGCAGCCTTTTAACTATACTTTGATCAAAACCACTATGGTAGCTCAGAGACTGCAAACATATGAGTTTGGACAAAAAACAATTTACAACTTTAATCTTTTAGAATGCATGTTGTCCTCTGATGTCTATATCGAAAAGTTAAATACCTTTATGAAGCAGTTGGCTAAGGCGGATGAACGAAGTTGGAAGTTTATTGATGAGTTTGTTGATTTAACAGAACGTCAAGGTTATTTCATCAGATTACTTGCTGCTGCTTGGCCTGATATGTGGGGGTATATCGCAAAAAATGCGATATTAACCTACGAACGGAAAATCCATTACTTGACACGACTGATTTCAAACTTAGATACCGAAATAATTGTTTTACTGAATAGCAACAATGAAATGAGTGATTTCATTGAACAAAATGAAGATATCCTTCAACAATTGACTTCTGTAGACGGTAGTAAAATTATTGCGGTAATCGAGGCCATTCAAGTGAAATTTAGAAGGGTTTTAATAGAAAATGTGGCAGAAGATGTTCTAGATTATATATTTGACAACAATTACTACGAATTGAATCCTCTTATGATTGAACGTATTGTGGAATATAAAGACAAAGACCTTGTTTCGGATTTAGAATCTAAACACTACACAACGATTATCAAGCTTGAGTACATTCCTTTGATTGAATATGTTAGGGCAAATATTTCGCAATATATTGAGCTAATTGTATTAGCTGGAGAGCATGCTTGTGACGAAGAGGAACAAATTCTTGACTTGCTAGAACGCAGTATTGAGAATCAAGCGTTATGTATTAGTATAATTGAGCATGAAGAATTTTGCATGGTCGATATTACATGCTGTTGTAAAAACCAGATAGCTGAAAACAAATTGGCTGTAAAAAATATATGGGGTGCTCTATTAAAAAATAATAAGATACTCCCTCAATGGGAGAATGTAATGAGTTACTGGTCACTATTTGAATTTACCCAAGATTTGATAAGCTATATCGATAGCCATATAAATGATTTAATGAATGCTGATAGCCAGTGTATCAATGATGATTTCATTCGAGGATTCATTGCCTCAGAAATTACGGATGAAGCATTTGAAGTTTTGTTGCCATTTATTCGGATGGATGATTTTGATATTAATCTGAATACTATTGCTGAAAGTAAGGTATCTATCATGATTGGCTGCAAATACTTTGAATATACGGTTGAACGATATGAAGAGATTAACAGCTCATACCCAGACTTGTGTGCAGAGTTTATTTTGCAAAATCAAGCTAATTACATTGATGTAATTAGCGATATTCAGATGGATTTCAGTCTACTTGAAAATTTGCTATTTAGCGAAATGATTGAAGTGAAAACAGCGCAAATACTTCTTGATATTTTTGGCACCCAGTATATGACTAATGGAATTGCTGAAAATTTGAAAACAATGGAGTTGACCATAAATCTGGAAGTTTTTAATGCTGCTTGGGAATATCTCCTTGAACTTGATAAGCAAAAATTAATGTTGGAACATCTGGATTTATTAAGTTCTGATGACTTCCATTCTTGCTTTACTGATCTTGAAAGGTTTTATTCGGGTTTTATTGATAGAAGCAAACGACACGATGTTAGGCTATCAAACACATCAGAAAATCAAAGATTGGCTGAGCGATTAGAAGAGGTTGAATACATTACAAGCCATCAGTTGAGTGAAAAGAAAGAATATGATTCCATAACAGAAACTGAAAAAATTAGAACCACTATCCTATGTAGGGTGAAAGCTATTAAATAACGATTGAGAATATTTTAGGGTCAGATCCTATTGGCAGAGGGCACTGTCCTCTACTAAGTTGAATTAGATGGACAATTTAGAATGCTGACTATGGATAAAAAAGGGAGAGTGTATTATATTGAAAAAAGAAAATAACACAATAATGATAAAGAGGTTGGCTACATTGTTTGTTATTCTAGGTGCTATATTAGTAGGAGGGTATTATTCTGAGGTACATATAGATTACAAAGAAGCAGTGAATTGTTTTGAAAACGGACAATATGTAAATGCTACAAAGATATTTAGGAGATTAAAGGATTATAAAGATAGCCCAGAGATGGTAATCGAATCTCTTTATCAAAGTGTCGCAGAACTAAATATAAAGAATGATTATGAAGGAGCGAAAAAAGCATTAGATGAATTAGGGGATTATAAAGATGTTAAATTATTGTATCGAGAAACCGATTATTTACATGGGGATTACTTCATAAGGGAGCAGATTGAATATAGGAAAGCAGTTGATATTTTTAGCTTGACTCGGGGCTAGCGCCCCGAGTCAAGAGGGACTGACCCCAAACAATTCTGACATCTTTAGTAGGTATTTTCTACTATATTTGTTGGGATTAAGTCATGATGGTTGGATAGCGAGTTCCAGGGGCTATTAACGAGTGATGAGGATGGAGAATTTGCTTTTGTAGATTTTGTAAAAGATACTCAAATGGCATATCTTTATGAAAAGTTTGTTCTGAAGTTTTACCAAAGTCATTTAAACGCGGAGACCTATAAAGTTTATGCGCCTAGAATCAAGTATTTAAATTTATTTTCAAAGGAGAAAAGACAAAATGAAAAAACACATTTATTTATTACTAACAGCAATCATAACCCTATCATTATTTGGGACCACTACCTTTGCCAACGACAAAAAGGCGGCAACGATTAACGAGAATGCCATGTTTTTTGATGGTGAGCAGATTTGAAGTTACCTGGAACCGTGAGCGAAAGTTAATAGAGGTTGTTACAGGAGCACCTTATACACCAGAAGATACCCTATGAGCTCCCACTATTCGGTGCTTTTTATAAGGGTGAAAAATATAATTATATTGCCTTTGGCCAAAATAATGCAGAGGAAAACAATAGCAAAGAAGTCATCCGAATCGTACGCTATGATCATAACTTTGAACGAACAGGTAGCTATCAGACAGTAGATATGTTTAAGATTCCAGGTAGCGTAGGGGCTAATAGCACGGGTGTTTCTATTGGCGGGTTCGGGGCTTCTACGACCAACTACATTGTAGCAATGAACACAATCAATCATTCACTTGTAACCCAATATACATCTTATGACATGATTGGCTTAGATAAAGATATAAGAGACATTATAATTGCTACTGTACCAAAAAACAGCTTAACTAGCAGTGCTACTAAGCAAATTACCCTTAAGAAATATACAGGAACAGATGAAAATGCCTCTATTCCCCAACTAGTGAAAATAGCAGATAATAAGTTCATCGTAATGTGGCAAGAGTATAACAAGAGTGGCCAAGAAGCAGACCTAAACTATGTTCTAATTGATGGGCAAGGGAATCCTACAAGTGAAATAGAAATATTAAAAGGTTTCAAATTATCTAAAGGACAACCCGTAGTGGTGGACAATAAGGTGACTTGGTATGTGGATATAAAAGAAATTTTTAGGCAGAGCTTTCTTTCGGACACATACTTAACAAGTAGCAATGCCATTACTGAAGCAGGGGAACTTTATAACGTGGATGGAAACGGTAATAGAGTAGCAGCTATGTTATATGGGCCCGATCAAGTTATTGTAGTAGTAGGAATTAATAAATTAGTAAAAAATATAGATCAAGCTATTTTAAGAGTCGAGGGGATTGCAGCCCCAGCTAATAATAAGAGACTAAATAAAAACAATCCCTGTACAACGGTAGGGCATTGTACGGATTGTAAAAATGAGGGTAGAATATGCAACCAATATACAGTAATAAGAAGAGGTGCAAAAGGAAGAATCACCGTAATAATTGTCAATAAAGAATTAGGTTATTAGAAAAATAAGGTTATAAAGATATAAGAATAGGAGAGTATTGAATGAAAATGACAGTTACAGAAGTACTAGATATTTTATCAAATATCTACCCAGCGCCACAATCTGAATTAGATTATGGCAGTAAGTTCCAGCTTTTAATCGCAGTCATATTATCGGCTCAGGCTACAGATGTTTCCGTTAATAAGGTAACGCCAGCTTTATTTAAGGCCTATCCTACCCCCTATGAACTGGCAAATGCAAATAAGAAAGACGTAATGGAACTTTTAAAAACAATAGGCCTTTATAAGAACAAAAGTAAATTCATTATTGAAAGCGCTAAAAAATTAGTAGAAGACTTTAATGGTCAAGTACCACAAACAAGGGAAGAATTAATGACCCTTCCAGGTGCTGGCAGAAAGACGGCCAATGTAGTTTTAGCAGAAGGATTTGGTATTCCGGCCATAGCCGTTGATACACATGTTGAAAGGGTGTCCAAAAGATTAAAATGGGCCCCGGAAAATGCAACTGTTCTTGAAGTAGAAAAAATACTAATGGAATTAATACCAAGTGAAAAATGGGGAGCAGCCCATCATCAAATATTACTTTTTGGTAGATATCATTCAACAGCAAGGGATAAAAGAGATATCTATGAGCTTTTAAAAGAATTAAAAGAAATATAAAAAACATATTGCAGAGGATGAAACCAATGATAAGGATATCAGGGAACAAAATCCTATTGCCACTATTGAGATGGATAGTGAATATAAACGATACAAGGAAACCTAATTGAAAAGCTTTACCAATGCGTATTTGTATGGGTATAGTTTAAACCTATGGCCCCCTATACCTTTTTTGAATTATTCAAGTTTTATATCCTATGGTATAGTTAAAACACAAAATAAAACTTTGCATAAAATAACCAATCACAGGAGGATATGAATATGAGCAAACTAAAAAATGCACCATTTAGATATGATACAGTAGGAAGTTTTTTAAGACCTGAGAGACTAAAAGCGGCCAGAGTAGCTTATGAAAATAATACAATTAGTGCTGAGGCATTAAAGGCAGTAGAAGACGAAACCATACTTGAATTGGTTGAAAAGCAAAAAGACGTAGGATTACAATTTGTAACGGACGGAGAGTTCCGTAGGAGCTGGTGGCACCTTGACTTCATGTGGGGATTTGATGGCATCTCATCTACACCAGCAGACCAAGGCTATCAATTCCAAGGCATAACCACAAGGGCAGAAACAGCAAGATTAACAGGGAAGATATCTTATGGCAACCACCCATTCTTAGAGCATTTTAAGTTTTTGCAAGAGGTGGCAGGTTCAGGTATTATTGCAAGGCAGACCATTCCAGCCCCGGCCCAGCTATTAGCAGAACTCCAAAGGCCAGACAACAGAGAGTCAACAGCCCTATATTACCCCAATGTGCAAGATCTATTTGATGATATTGTTAAGGCTTATCAGGACTTTATTCAGAAGATCTATGATCTGGGTTGCCGCAATCTTCAAATTGATGATTGTACGTGGGGAATGTTATGTGATGATCACGCGCTAGAAGTTATTGGCCTTACAGAAGAAAGTGCGAAAGAATCAGCTGAGAATTACTTAGAACTAAATAATAGATCAGTCCAAAATGCACCAGAAGACCTAGTGATTACAACTCATGTTTGTAGAGGAAACTACCGTTCTAAGCATGCTTCAGCGGGTGGCTATGATCCAGTGGCCGAAACTCTATTTGCTAAGGCGAAGGTAAGTGCCTTCTATCTAGAATTTGATGATGAGCGTTCAGGTGGATTTGAACCTTTGCAACATGTAACAGGTGACAAACAGGTTGTACTAGGGCTTATTTCCTCTAAAATAGGAAAATTAGAAGAAAAACAAGTCATCATTAACCGTATACATGAGGCAGAAAAATACATTGAACTTGACAGACTGTGCCTATCCCCCCAATGTGGGTTTGCGTCTACTGAAGAGGGAAATGTCCTAACAGAAGATGAGCAGTGGGCAAAGATTAAACTGGTTAAAGAGATAGCAGAAGAGGTTTGGGGAAAATAGTATAATAGACAGGGTAGGATTGCAAGGAGATGCAATGACAGTAGCTGTAGCAACTGACAATGTAAGGATAAATGATGATATTAAGTTATTTAGTCAAGCACTTAGTGAAGATGGTGAAATGAAAGACGAACTACGCCGTCCAATGATGCTTCTTGTATCAGCAATAAAGAAGTAAGGTTAGTGAGGATTTGCGTTCAAATCTGGCTTCATTGTTTGTTTTAAAATCCTTTTCTAATCCTTTTTACCCTTGCAATAGTATCATTGTATTTACGTTTTGTATTATACTTTCTCAGTATATGCTCAAAACTGGCCAACCACTCTTTACTCCTATAGTGGATCTTGTGTTTTTCGTCATATGCATTAAATGAATCGATACCCTCTTTTTCACATTTCGCCTCAAATAAGTCTAAGGCTTCTGTTAGATATAATATCTTATTCATATCATGATTGGACTCATCTATTTCTACCCACATTGGGGTAATACGTCGACGTAATGCTAGATATAGTAGTTTATCAATACAAATGGACTCGTCATCAAATAGGTCTGTTATTATAACTTGCCCATCGTGTTTCTGTTCACTAGATGGGTACTCTTCTAGCCATACACTCCGATCCTCAAACTCTATATTTTCAACTTCCTCATTCGTAATGCCTTTATCTATACAGCAACGCTTATATTTTTTATTGCTCCCACAAGGACATTGATCATTTCGCCCTATTTTATTGTTTGTTTTTTTATATGCTGCGATTTTCTTTTTTGTTTCTTTTTCAATGAATGCCTCCAGTTCCTTCCATTGTTTTTCTTGTTTTTTATTTTCTTTAGCTGGTTTTTCAAAGCAAGCCCACCACTCCATTGATTTAATAACACTATCTATGTATTCAACCGGATGCCCTGCTTTTCTATAGCTAAAAATTTCATCTACTAATTCATCATATAATCCATACATGTCTCTATCTATAAGATCTAAGTCATAAAGCAATTGAATATCATCAAGCATTTCAAACAAGTGATACTCTACTATAATCCCTGCTATGCTTGTACAGAAATCCACATCTTCTATGAGAATAGCTTCTGAGATGAGCTCATTCATATAATCCATAAAGTCATCTTTACGAATGGCGCCCTGTGAATATATTTTTGCATATACATCCAAAGCACTCCCCCGTACATAAATACCTATTGATGGATTCTCAATCATACTTTGTAGCAAACCTGCATCCCCATTATAAGTACTATATAAGATTGATGAGAGACCTTCTGTTAACACGTCTCCCAACATACTTTCTACTTCATCTGATGGGTGCGATACTAAATCCATTATTCTTCCAAATGCTCTTTCTTCCCTAAATTCTGCTAATAAATATAAAGCATATAGGTGTAGCATATAATCAGCATCATCCATAACAATATCAATATCTTCATTAATCTCATCTAGCGCTGATAGTAATAAAGGTATGATTTCTTCTTTGTTTTTAATAGCCTCTTCTAACGCCTCTCGCGGGAATCTTTTATCAAAGTAAGTTAACTTGCTTATAATTTTTTCCATTGTTTAAAACTCCTTTTTAGGTATCTGTGGTCTAAAATATTTGAAAGGTTCTTTAGCTAATTATATATCAATAGAGCGAATTACTCAACATACCTAGCACGTCCACCAAGATGCTAGGATATGGGTTTCAACAATAAAACATACTATGGTTCATATAGTTGTTAACCAATTATTATTACTTAGGGGGAGATTAAGATGAAAAAAATAACTAGTTTTTTACTAATATGTATGCTTACTGTTTCTTTAATGCCAATTAAAGCACACGCTAAGGACACATCCCTACAATTGGTCTATGGTGACCTAGTTACATACGGGAGATGGAATAATGAACAATTAGTTTGGCATCTTAAGTAATAGTGCACATAGTAGCGCCGTACTTGATCCCGAATATCAAGAATCCAATGAACAGATTAAAGATGTAGCGGACAAGGTAGGTTTAACGCTGTCTAAGGCCGATAGCCCTATTGGTTGGGGCGAGAACTGGTGGACTAGAACGCCACATCATTCTAACCCTTCCTATATGGTAACTGGTTCTGGAGCGAATGAAATCTACGGCCAGATTGCTTATTACGGGAGTAGTGGTAACTTTGTGGGTGCAGGAATGAGGCCTTGTATTTATTTAGATCCAAATAAAGTTAAATCTAAAACTGGGAATGGTACTCTTGAGGCACCATATCAATTAGCTACTATTGGGAAAGGCAAAGCAGAAGAACCGGTAACACCACCTGTAACACCACCTGAGCAAAGCATAACGCCACCTACTGAAGTAGAGCCTGAAAAGCCTGAGAATGACATTGGCACAGACACAATAAGAGACCTTAAAAATTTGCATAAGAAAAATAATAACCTAGGTGCAGGTGCATCGACGGCTGATTTTCCAATTTTTTTAAATGGGGGAAAAGTCACTCTATCTACTAGGCCTGTGATCATTAAAGGTACAACCTATCTTCCAGTGAGAGCCCTAGGTGAGCTTTTGGGTCTGAAGGTAGACTATGATGAGAAAGAAAGTGTGGCTATTTTGGAGGATACCAAAACAAGGAATCGTTTAGATTTACCCTTAGATTATACCCATGCCTTGCATAATGGCTCAATCGTACCGATTGACACCAATGATACGACCAAAGGAATACTGGATAGGTTACACTTAACTGGACAGATATTTTAAGGTAATGTAATATAAACTTACAAACCTTAAGGAGAAGATACCATGACCCAGTCTAAAAAACCAAGACGTACATTCACACCCGAATTTAAGCATCAGTTAGTTCAACTTTATAAAAATGGCAAGCGCAAATCTGATATTACAAAGGAATACGATGTTGGCTATTCAACATTAGAACGCTGGCTTGAGCAAGAAGCAAATAGTGGCTCTTTTAAAGAAAAGGATAATTTAACGCCTGAGCAGCTGGAGCTGACTAAACTCCGAAAGCTAAATCAACAGTTATTGATGGAGAACGACATTTGCCCTAAAGGATAAGTTCCACTAAGGCAATAAATTGCCAAGTGATCACTTAAAAGCAAGCGGCGCTGATCTTAGGACGAAAGTAAGTGTGATTAAAAGTAACCTTCACAAATATTCAGTATCAGCAATGTGCCGAGTCCTGGACCTTCCTAAAAAAGATAGATGAATATGAAGCCTTAGTCGTCATGGGGGAGCAGACCCAGGAACCACCAGCATTAGTGGACATTACGAAAAAGATATTAATCTAGCCATAGCCCAGAAACTAGGAGATAAGCTAAAAGCAAAGGGCTATAAGGTCATATCAACCAGGGATGCAGATGACTATGTAGAGAATCTAGAAAGAGCAGAATTAGCTATAAAAGTCTAATGAGGCACAATAATCAGACAGTTTGTGATATAATTGGACCATGGTATATTATGGAGCTAGATAAATCTGTGCTTATACATATAGGGGGGACAAAAGTAATGAAAACGATTGTCATATATAAGTCAAAAACAGGATTCACAAAAAAATATGCACAATGGATTGCAAGTTATGATAGGCCTGTGGACTTTACAAGAAGCGGAAACATAGATCAATTAGTTGACTTTGTAAACCATTATGAATAAAAACAAGACGGTCAAAGCAATATTAGAAATTGCACTTATATCAATCATAATCATATACTTTATTGAGGTCATTATAAGCACTGGATATATTAATAAATCAGTCATCAAAATAGGACTTTTTCTTATTTTTCCCCTTATATACACTTTATTTGATGAAAATATTAAGGTAAAGGATTCTTTTCAAATAAAATCAAGGAAAAGTATAGGCTATTCCATCCTCCTAGGCTTAGGCATATATCTAGGCATATTAGCAGCTTACTTTGTGTTGAAAAGTTTTATAGATTTATCTAATATTATGGACATGTTAGATAAGAAAGCAAATGTCCACAAGGGTAATTTTATCTGGATAGCCCTTTATATCTCCCTTATAAATTCACTATTAGAAGAGTTCTTTTTTAGGGGATTTATTTTTTTGAATCTTAAGAGGATAAGGGGAAGAAAGTTTGCCTATTTAGTGAGTGCCTTTGCATTTTCTATCTATCACGTAGCCATTATGGGAAGTTGGTTTAATCCGGTTCTCTTTATAGTAGCTATGATTGGTTTATTTGTGGGCGCACTTATATTCAATTATTTAAATGAAAAAGAGGAGAATATATATAATTCGTGGATTGTGCATATGATGGCCAATTTATCTATTAATACGGTGGGGCTGATTATGTTTGGGATCATTTAGAAGGAGGCTAAATTTATATGGAAATTTGTAAAAAATATAACCGCAACTCCGATGAATACGGGATGGTGACAATGATACTGAGCGAAAAAGAAGCACCAATGGTATTATGCAATGAATCCTATAGGTGTGCAATGGGAAGCGGTCGAATTTATAGAAGACAACAAAATAGGATATTTATTTCAGACACATCAGGATTTTGAAGAGGAAGATAACGCTGCCCTAGAACGGCTGTATGATAAGATCAAAAAGGGTCTATCTCAACGGTTTATTGAAAAAGAAGTAGCTTTTGGAAGAGAATATTTTCACCTTGAAAATGACCGGGCCGAGGGAAGAATTGAGTGGGATGAAGATTATGAAGGGGATAGGATATATTTTTTAGCTTCGCGGATACGTTTGATGACGTGCTACTGTATTTTCATCTTCAAACTGCTGTACAGATTTAAAGTGTTCTACAAAGGGATGTCTATCAACCGATATTCTTCTTTCAAAATGCCATATTCATAAGTATCTTTCCATATAGGTTTTCCATACTCATCTTTAAAAAAATATACGTTTTTCAATAAATGACCTTCACGTCTGAACCCTAACCTTTCCAGAAGCTTCCATGAACTTTTATTCATTGGATCACACATAGCCATGATTCGCCATGCATTTTCTTTCTCAAATATATAATTAATTAATTCATTAGCACTTTCTACTGCATATCCTTGGTTCCAATAATCTCTATTAAACACATAGCCTATCTCCCAAGTCTCAAAATCACCTTTTGCAAAATATAAATTGCCAATCAGCTTCCCATTTCTTAACGCAACTGCCAGAAAATTTTTATCCCCAGCTCTTCTTATAGCTTCTGTCTTAGACTGTTGCAATGAAAACGGCTTGTAAGGCTCATATCTTACAACTTCCTCATCCCCAAGATATTCATACAAGTCTTCACCATCATTTTCTGTAAAATTACGAATAATTAATCGTTCCGTATAAATTGTTTTCATAATATATCCCCTTTTTTTGTTTAGTCCAACATTACCTTTATCCTTATTTATCTATATTACATATGCTTTTTGACCCTGTCAAGTACCAACTGCAAATCTTTCCCTTGGGCAGGGCGTTCATAACAATGTTCTCATAAGCCTCCCCATATACCGAATCCATAATCACTATTTTTCCCTGGTCATCCTTTGATCGAATTAATCTTCCACATCCCTGCTTTAATTTAAGCCCCATTGCAGGATAATCAACTGTTAATACTTCGTCTAACCCATCTTTCTTTGCCTCTAATCGTTGTACTTCAATCAGAGGATCAAGATCTGGAAATGGTAGCTGCCAAATGATTACCATGGATAACCCTTGGCCAGGTACATCAATTCCTTCCCAGAAATCAGAACCAATTAAGACGGTTGAAATCTCCTCCTTAAATTGTCTGATAAGATATCCCCTTTCTGCTTTATCTTCCCACAAAATTTTAAAAGGCAATTGATAATGTTTTAATCCCTCTCTTATTCTTTTTGTATCCTCTAAAGATTTGGTAAGTACAAGTGCTCGCCCCTCATTTAGTCTTAATAAAGATACCAACTTTTCAATTTTTTTTGCAAACTTTATATTAATCTTGTCTTTAGATAAGGGTTCAGGTAAATAAACTTCCACTTGTTTATCCATCTCAAAGGAATTCCCAACCGTAGAATGGGATGGATTTTTTAACCCTAGGGTACGAATTAGGTAATTAAAGTCCCCATCATTACTTAAAGTTGCAGATGTAAGCACTACAGGTATTTTCTTTTGGAACAAGTGTTTATTCAAGCGTGTATCTATATTCCTAGGTACAACAAAAAAACTTTCACCCTCACGATCTATCCAAGAGATAATATCCTTACCCTTATTTTTATGAAAATTGTGTACTGCTAACATTGAACTATCAATTAACATTTCATATGCATATATCGAACTTTTTGGAAGTGATTCCATACAAAGTTCTTGCTCAATTTGTAATTCAAATAACAACCTATCTAACACCTTTTGAAAAGTTTCAGCTAACTTAAATAAGGAATCATCACCATGAATAGAATAACGCTCTGATTGTTCATCTACAATAGCTACTTCATTTAGTTTCATAAAAAATGTTAAAGTAACATCTTTCAAATGTGCTACTGTTAAAAGCAGTTCTTCTCTTGCCCCATGAATTTGCTCAATGCTAAGAATCATCTGTTCAAGATTATCTTTTATAATTCTATGACCTGCTTGTATAGCCGCCGGAAGAATAATTTTATGCCCTTCATCAAAGATAACTGCTGAGTACTCTGGAAGAATTGGTAATTTACCATCTGCAATTCGGTCCTCTCGTATCCAAAGATCCTTAAAGAACAATTCATGATCCACAACAATAATATCCCTAGCAGCCCGATAATGCTCTCTCCCTTTAATAAGTTTGCAAAAACCCCGGTCTGAGCTCGGCAGAGGGCACTGCCTCTGCCGAGAGGGTCAGACCCCAATGTCACTTAGTTATCCTCCTTGCATCGCGCCTTGGACCTTGCTACACTAATTTAAATTGGCAATTGCCTTGAAAAAAGGGGTAAATTTGATAAAATAAAGGTATCAAAACACTACACTAAGATAGAAACGATGGAGATAAAATCATGGCTAATAAGCGAACTGTGGAACCTGGTGGAAAGTTGAATCATCAACTACAAGCTTACTGACTTTTCATCTTTAGTTTTACGCCAAGTTAAAGAATGCTTATGTCTAAATATGCATACACCTTTAAAGATACTCTACCTAAACTTAGGGTTTTTGCCATTGTCAAAAATAAATGGCCTCTACCCAGGGCAGAAGTATTTTAGTTTTAATTCAAAGGGTTAATATAGGAGGCTTTTAAATTGGTGTGGATATTGTTGACTAGCTAGGATATAATATAATGAGAGGTGATAGATATGAATAGAAATATTCTAAGTACGGTTGCATCTTTTAGAGTAGAGGGCATTAAAGTTAGCAAAGAAGCTTTAGAATACAGTAGATTAAGAGACGCAGGGAAAGTATCATGTGAAGAAGAAGTTCAAAGGTTGAAGAAAAGATACATGAGACTGGCTGAGGTCAAATAGTATGTTTTCAAGATATGATATGCATGCAGATACATGGTCGATGTATTACTATAAAGATGTCCCTGTTCTTAAAAATAAGCTTGGCATAAAAGACTATGACTTACTAAAAGAAGCTGAGGATGAGATCACATACAGGAAGACACTAGGATTTAACATATCATTAACTTTAGTCTCTTTGAGCTTATGCTTAAGGGGCTATTTTTTTTGTGGAAATATATGCTATAATAGAATGTATGTTCGGAAGGAGCGTGTAAAATAATATGGCAGAAAACAAAATATATGTCGCAATCGATTTAAAATCTTTCTATGCTTCTGTGGAATGCTTAGAGCGTGGACTGGATCCTTTAACAACTAACTTGGTAGTTGCAGATGCTAGCCGAACACAAAAGACGATTTGTCTGGCTGTTTCGCCAACCCTAAAAGCATATGGTATACCAGGGCGACCTAGGTTATTTGAAGTTATAACGAAGGTCAAGGCATTAAATAATTCAGCTAAAATACCTATTTCTTACATAGTGGCACCTCCGCGCATGGAACTTTATATGGATTATAGCACGAGGATTTATAATGTCTATTTAAAATATGTGGCTCCAGAGGATATTCATGTTTACTCAATTGATGAGGTCTTTATTGATATGACAAACTACTTTAAACTATATAAACTAACCCCATACGAAATAGCTAAGAGGATGATTAAAGATGTCTTTAAAACCACAGGCGTCACAGCCACAGTTGGCATCGGAACGAATTTATATCTTGCTAAAGTTGCAATGGACATTCATGCGAAAAATATAAAACCAGATAAAGATGGTGGGCGTATTGTAGAATTAGATGAAATGACTTACCGGAAATCACTATGGACCCACCGTCCCATTAATGATTTTTGGCGAGTTGGTAAAGGTTATGCGGCCAAGTTAGAGGCTAATGGACTCTATACTATGGGGGATATTGCAAGAGGTTCTATTGGCAAAGCAAATGACTATTATAACGAAGATTTACTCTATAAGCTATTTGGTATTAATGCGGAACTACTGATTGATCATGCATGGGGCTG
>DUUM01000142.1 GCA_012841565.1 Candidatus Epulonipiscium sp.
AATATTATTATAATTTAAAAAGATAGGAGTGTTGAATATGAATAACTTTATACAAATAATTATGATGGTGTTTATATTTATAGTTGTAATAATTGCTATTGACATAGAAATGTTAATACATAGAGTAATAGTTAGGATGTTGGCAATAAGGCAAAATCAAATAATCTCTTTAAAAAATGTTGACAAAGAAGAGCCTTTAGAATATATAAATGATGATGATTTGTATTCTAAACTGACGGATAATATATTTGTCATGTGTATAGTCTTATCTTTTTTAATGCAATGTTTTATAAACTTTGGATCAATCGAAATGTCGGAAATTTTTTATCACTGGAAAGAAGTTGCTTTGAATGGATACACTTTCTTTATATTTATTTTTGCAATAAAAATCGTTATAAACCAATTAAAATCGATTTTCAAAAAAGTAAAAAAGTTGCTGACAAATACAAAGAAAGGGATTAGCTCTTTCAAACGTAAAAAATAAACTTTAATATTTTTAAGATTAGGGTTAAAATTACTTTGTTTTTTAAAAACCATAAATATAATGGATAAGACATATAGATACTGATTATTTTTAGGGGTGTGGCGTAACGGCTAGCGCAGTGGTCTCCAAAACCAATGGTTGCAGGTTCGAATCCTGTCATCCCTGTCAATCCTTTTGCATCCAATGTTTTCGGGGTAAGAGAGCCTAATATAGACCCTTGGAATATTAAGTCTGTTTTTTGTATTATATATTATAACTTAAACTACAAAAGAAAAGATTATTAATTACATTGAATTAAAAAAAGGGGGCAATTATGAATTTGAAAAGGATAAAGATGATTGGTTTTATAATTATTTCATGTTTATGTTTTTCTGTGTTTGGACAAACAAGTGACTATGAAATTGATAAAAGCAATCTGAGCAAAGGGATTATCAAAGTTAACTACGAAGAAGATAAAGGAAAAGAATTAAAAATACAGATAAAAAAAGGAAGAGAGCCAAATAATTTTGCACTTAAACCTGGAACAAACTATCCCTTACAATTGGGAAAAGGCAATTACAATATTTTTATTCTTGAACATTTAGGAGATTATCGTTATAAGGTGCTCAAAAAAGAAGATATTATTTATGAACCACTGAAAGAGAATGACATATATTTGCAGTCTATCTATGATGTAGAGTGGGAAAGTGAAATGAATGCTGTCAAAAAAGCAAAGGAATTGACTAAAAATTGTGTAACAGAGAAACAAAAAGTTGCAGCAGTTTATAAATACATAACCAGTAATATTTTGTACGATTATGAAAAAGCGAGAACCGTTAAAGCTCCTTATCTTCCATCTGCAGACAGAACACTGTTAGAATCTAAAGGAATATGTTACGACTATACATCTGTTTTTGCAGCAATGCTCAGAAGTCTAAATATCCCAACTAAACTCATAACAGGATACAAAAATGATATTTCAGATTTTCATGCATGGAATCAAGTTTATTTAGCAGATGATAATAAATGGGTAACTATAGATACAACCTACGATGCTGGACAAATTAAAAGTAAATTCAATCAAATGGTTAAAAGAGATTTAGAGTATAAAATACAAGATCAATATTGAGGCTTTTTATTAAACAGCTAAAACTTCAGCTGTTTAATCGTCTGTATAGGTTTAAAAACTCTTGACTTTTGATTATATATTAATATAATTAGTAAACATTGGAATATTATTAACACATTATATATACAATATGTTTGTTGCAAAAAATAATTAGCCTTGGTAGCTCAAATGGTAGAGCAATGGACTGAAAATCCATGTAGAACAGGTTCGATACCTGTCTAAGGCATTATAAGTAAATAATTAACTACATCAGTTACCTCGGTGAAGAAGATTGCAATCTGCCGAGATGCATTAAAGGTAACGATAAGATTAAATGGGATGCTGTTTAGTTAAGTCGTTGATAGAGCTGCAAGGCTAATCAAAAGAGAAGAATTTCTCAATTACAAGATGTAGTGCTATAACTAATTCAAATTAAAACTATCTTGATCTTGTGGTGACTATAATAAACGCTCCAGTGGAGAATAACCCAACTAGACTGTAACGGGAGTTTTAGTAAATGGTTGGGATTCCAAAATACGTCATTAAGCAATTGAGGTAAGGAAACTTACGTATAACACAAGAAGAGAGTGCGAGTAGCCAAAATTTGCTTCCAATCATAAATTTTATATGAAATCAAATATTCGTATACTTATATGCTGAATGCTGGTGAAAGTTATGGATAATCAATTCCATTCAGGGCTTGTCGAAAGATAGGGTAAGAAGCCTAGGGTAGCTCCCGAAAGTTCAGTCTTATTCTCCTGGTGAGTGAATATAATGGGATTAAATTATAGTAAGGTGAAGACCTAATTGATGTAGTTAATTATTTACTTATATAGAGAAAAACAAAAGTGTATCCAAGTTTAAGGAGTGAAAATATTGGAAAAGAGAATTAAACAAGTTAGAAATGAAATATCCAGATACTTCTTGAAAACTTTCAATATAGAGCTGGAGGACAGCCCTCAAATCTTAGATGAATATCTATATCTTGAATATAGTAATTCAAATGGTGATGTAAAGCTGAGAATTCCTTATGATAATGGCTGCAGAGAGTGTTTTTTAGATATGGATCACGATCACCGTATATTTTGGGTTATGAGCATGGTTTTAAAGGAAATTATATTTTAAAACAAAGGGGTATAGCTCAGTTTGGTCAGAGCTCTTGGTTTGGGACCAAGAAGTCGCAGGTTCGAATCCTGTTGCCCCTATTTATTTTAATTTGGAGAGTTGGCAGAGAGGCTTATTGCATCAGTCTTGAAAACTGAAGGCGGTAACACGTCCAAGGGTTCGAATCCCTTACTCTCCTTTGGAAAGAAGTCTGATAGCTCAGTTGGTTAGAGTACGTGTCTGATATACACGCGGTCAATGGTTCGAATCCATTTCAGACTATTTATTATTACACTTCATTAAGAAGGAATGTTAAGCTTGAATAATAACAGTAAATAAAAAAAGACAAACTATTAAATATAGTAAAGAATGGCTTTTTAATACTTGGATTTATTGCTTTCCTGTGTAGTGTGTAATAGGTTTTGGCTTAGTAGCTTAGCTGGCTTAAAGCGCCGCCCTGTCACGGCGGAGATCGAGGGTTCGAACCCCTTCTAAGTCGTTTACTTGTCGGATTAGCTCAGCTGGGAGAGCACTTGCCTTACAAGCAGGCTGTCGTAGGTTCGATCCCTACATCCGACACTTGAAACTTTTAAAAATAGGGCGCATTAGTCGAGTGGTTTAAGACACCAGACTTTCTATCTGGTAGCAAGGGTTCGATCCCCTTATGCGTCATCTTATGGGCGATTAACTCAATTGGGAGAGTGTCTGGTTTGCAACCAGAAGGTTAGGGGTTCGATTCCCCTATTGTCCATTTACTTGAGAGATATCTAAAATCATGTGTAAGTGACCTATTGGATAGGACAAGGTCTGCAAAACCTTGGTAGTGAGTTCGATTCTCTCCACTTACTTGCTATGTGCCAATAGCTTAACTGGATAGAGCAACGCCCTTCTAAGGCGTAGGTCCGGGGTTCGAATCCCTGTTGGCATATTTGCTATATGGTGGTAGTAGCTTAGTTGGTTAGAGCACCAGATTGTGGCTCTGGGGGCCGGGGGTTCGAATCCCCTCTTCCACCTTTCAGTGATGGGTAGTAGCCAAGCGGTAAGGCACAGGACTTTGACTTCTGTATGCGTAGGTTCGAATCCTACTTACCCAATTTTGCAAAGAATTAACAATGAGAACCACTAGCTCAGTAGGTAGAGCACTGGACTTTTAATCCAGTTGTCCCGGGTTCGAGCCCCGGGTGGTTCATTATGCGGGTATGGCGGAATTGGCAGACGCGCTAGACTTAGGATCTAGTGCCCTAGGGCATGTGGGTTCGACCCCCTCTACCCGCATTTGTTTTATATTTTACAGATTACTTTAACTCAATAGAAGATGCATGTAATAAAACATTATTTGCGGGTGTAGTTCAATGGTAGAACGGCAGCCTTCCAAGCTGCATACGTGGGTTCGATTCCCATCACCCGCTTTGACTAATGTG
>DUUM01000143.1 GCA_012841565.1 Candidatus Epulonipiscium sp.
ACTATAGTTAGTATTTATACGATAAGAAAGAGAAGGTAATTTACTATGAAAAAAACACTGCAGGGATTATTACCGCAGTTTTGCATCTACTTTTAGCTTAGCATAGCTCTTAAACCTTTATTCACAAGGTCTATGAGCTTTTTTTATTTTAATTTTATGTCATTTTCCTATTGTCTTTAATTGTCTTATGTGATATAATAAGTATTATACGAAAAGGCGGGAATGCTGATGTTTCTTAAGAAAACTCCAACTTCAAATGGTCGAATACGTTTATCTATTGTTGATGGTTATTATGATAAAGCTACCAAGAAAACAAAACATAAAGTCATTGAGTCTATTGGTTTTCTCGATGAATTAAATAAACAATACGATGACCCTATTGACTACTTTAACAAAAGAGTAGCCATACTTAATAAAGAAAAACAGGAGCAGAAGGCTCCCATTAACTTTACATTCTATGATTCAGATCGGCTATGTGTTGGTGATGATTTTAAAAAGAACTTTGGATATGTTGCTTTAAGCAAAATATATCATGAGTTAGGAATCAATACCTTTCTAATTAACAGACAGCGTCATACTAAAGAAGAATACGATGCTAACACCATCATGAAGATGCTAGTTTATTCTAGACTTATTGCTCCTGCATCTAAGAAAGCATCTTTTGACAATCGAGAAATGTTTTTCGAGAAAACAGACTATTCCCTCGATGATGTATACCGTTGTCTTTCTTTTCTGAATAAGCACAAGAAAAATCTTCAAATCTGGCTGAATGACAAAATCAAAGAAAACTACGGACGGGATACCAGTCTCATTTACTATGATGTAACTAATTACTATTTTGAGTCCGATGAACAGGATGATTTCAAGAGGAAAGGTGTTTCAAAGGAACATCGTCCAAATCCAATAATCCAGATGGGTTTGTTTATGGATACTAATGGACTGCCAATTACATATGAACTTTTTTCAGGTAACACTAATGATTGCCTTACCTACCGACCGAGCTTTGGTAGAATCAAAAAAGAGTTTGACCTTGGAAGAGTCATCTCGGTTGCTGATAAAGGGATGACTACAGGAGACAACATCTGGTATACCATAAATACGCCTTCAAAAGATGGTTATGTATTCAGCATGTCTGTCCGCGGTGCTGATAAGGAAATGAAAGCATTTGTTTTGAATGATGATGGCTATGAATGGTTGGGCGATGAGTATAAACGAAAATCCAGAAGATATCCCCGTACTATTCAGGTAACCTCCACCTCTGGCAAGAAGCTAAAGAAAACCGTACATGAAAAGCAAGTTGTTTTCTGGAGTAAAAAGTATGCAGAACGTTCCAAAGCAGACCGTGCAGCTGCTGTTGCTAAGGCACAGGATCTTGCAAAAAATCCAGGAAGTTATACAAGAGCTACTTCATACGGTGCTGCCAAATATGTGAAAAAGATAGATTATGATAAAGATACTGGTGAAATATTAACCGCTTCATCCTTCCTCGAGCTTAACGAGGAAAGGCTACGGGAAGAAGAAGCCTTAGATGGCTATTACATACTTCTGACCAGTGAAATGGATAAATCAGATGACGAAATCATTGATATTTATCGTGGATTATGGAGAATCGAAGAATCGTTCAAAGTTACCAAAAGTGAATTAGAAGCAAGACCCGTCTATGTCTGGACACGTGATCACATCGAAGCCCACTTCTTGACATGCTTTGTCGCTCTTACTATTGCGAGAATTCTTGAAATGAAGCTTGAAGGAAAGTACAGTATCGGAAAGTTGCTTGATACTTTATCAAGATCAGAATGTAGCCAGCTTCAGCAGAATTATTATATGTTTGATTACTATGATGATATATTGAAAAATATAGGAAAAGTTATGGATATCGACTTTGCCAAAAGAATCCGAACATTAGGAGAAATAAAAAAAGTTTTAGCAGATACAAAAAAGTGAAAAAACACTATGACTTTCTGACAAAACAATATGCCCTCAATCCCCTGTAAATACAGAGGTTGAGGGCATTTTTTACTCATTTAGCTGCAAAACTCAAGTTAAATTGTCAAATTCAACCATAACAATAAGCTACTCTTCCAGGCTCTCAGTTCAAAGTCACGTCTTGTATTAGCCATTGGTAACCTCATTCTGCTACCCATAGCTTGTTATATATTGGAGACAATTGCTAACGAAAAATCTGCAATTCAACATACTTTTTATTATACAATATCCACTTAGGACAAATCAACAATTCTGATATCGGAGTGTTTCTCTTGAAGTACATTAGCTACAATATTGTACCAGCTATTGCATTTGTTCAGGATAATTGCATCTGAGGTGATAACATTTTCCGAGCTTTCTAATATAACATCT
>DUUM01000144.1 GCA_012841565.1 Candidatus Epulonipiscium sp.
ATCCCCTTCGGGATATTCAGGTTTTAGCTCCCATGCGAAAAGGGATTTTAGGCGTTAATGAACTCAATAAATCTTTACAAGCAGGCCTAAACCCTCCCCATGTTTCTAAAAATGAAAAAGAATTCCGTACGGGTATCTACCGCACTGGAGACAAAGTCATGCAAATAAAAAACAACTACAATACTCCGTGGAAAATATATAACGATTTCGGCATAAAATACGATGAAGGCGTAGGAATTTTTAACGGAGACTGCGGTCTCATTGAAGAAATCAATCACTCAGCCGAAAGAATAACAGTAGTTTTTGATGATCATAAAACAGTAGAATACGATTATGGCCAGTTAGACGAACTAGAGCTAGCCTATGCAGTTACCATCCACAAATCCCAAGGAAGTGAATACCCTATTGTAATCCTTCCTATCCATAGTGGGCCCCCTATGTTACTAAGCAGAAACCTCCTATACACTGCCGTGACACGTGCAAAAGACTTAGTTGTCGTGGTAGGCCTCAAAGAAACCGTTCATCGAATGGTAGACAATAATAAAGAAGTCGAACGGTACTCTAGCCTTGCAGACCATATTAAAAAAATGTTGTAATATAAAAAAAGGTGAGCCATATGCAGACTGCTTATAAAAATAAGTTTATCTTATACACAAGGAGACTACTTTATCCACCAAGATGTACCTTTTGTCAGGGTATACTACCCCTTACTGTGGATAACTTATTGTGTTATCACTGCCAGGAGGAATATCCTTTAATTGAGGACCCAGTATGCAAAAAATGTGGCAAACAGCTAGCCCACGACGATGATTTATGTTTAGACTGCCAAATAGCTAGCCACCAATATATCCAAGGGGTGGCTCTTTATCCCTATGAAGGGACCATTAAAGAAGCTCTTTACCGCTTTAAATACGGAGGTTGCCGTAAATATGCACAGTTTTTTGCGGCCATGATGTACAAGCAACTGAAACAAACAGCATTCCTTGGCAAAATAGATTTAATCATCCCCGTGCCAGTTTCAAAGGAAAGATTAAAACAAAGGGGATACAATCAAGCAGAAGAACTTGCAAAATACCTATCTAATATTAGCCAAATACCCTATAATGGAGATATACTGCTTAGACACAAACATACAAAACCCCAGAGTGGGTTTAGCCCAGCCCAACGATTGAAAAACATCAATAATGCTTTTGTAACAACTCATTCATTACCATCACAGTATAAAGCAATTCTTATAATTGACGATATATATACAACAGGAAGCACGGTAAATGAATGTGCTAAGATACTCAAAAAAGCAGGTGCAAAGCATATCTATAGCTGCGTTGTCTGTATAGGAAGCCTTGGCCCATAGAGCACAAGCTAAGGCAAAGGAAAATCACACAAAAATATATAAGGGGGATGGATCATGGACGTGAAATCATGTAAACGATGTGGCGTATTATTTCATCATGTTGTTGGACCACCATTATGTCAAAAGTGTAAGAAAAAAGATGAAGAAGACTTTCAAAGGGTAAAGGAATACCTATATGAAAATCCAGG
>DUUM01000014.1 GCA_012841565.1 Candidatus Epulonipiscium sp.
ATGCAGTAAAGCCTGTACAGCAAAATACCTAACACCATGGTTTTTATCATTTGATAAACCCAATGAGAATTGAAGAAACAGTAATATAATTTTCTCATCAATGTACTTTGCTTTCCCATGTTTAAATATTGAAACTACAGTCTTTAATGCTTCCAATTTTTCAAACACTTCTAATTTATTATAAGAACTTAGTAATTCAACTATTTCTTCTAACCCAACAAAATTAAATACTAACTTCATCATGATAAAATTAAAATAGAGAGTTGATTTTGATGATTTTTGAAAAAACATCAAATCTTTACCGCTGAAAATTAATTCTTCATCTTGAGCCATTTGATTAATCAATGGCTTAAAATCATATGAATCCTCTTCTGAGATAAGTCTCATAAAAGAAATCAAATTCGTTGCCTCTACTTTTGCATCAAGTGTCTGGGTCCTTGAGTATAGAGTCTCTTTACAAGTAGATATAATAGAATCTATCAGTTGATGATTAAGTTTAATTTCATTTATACATATTATATTTTCAATAATTTTATACGGATTGTCTGAGTATCCCGAGTATCGACCATTTTTACCTTGAGTTTCATTTCTATCCTTAATTTCGGAAATATATCTGTTGATATACTCCTCACTCTCCATTTGTGACTTAACATAAGTTTCGAGGGCATATTGACTCTGGTAGAAATCTGGCATGAGTCTTTTCATTTTCTCCCTTAGATTTTTTGTTAATCTATTGTTCTGCTTACATACTGATAGTAGGGCCTCTTTTAATTTACTATAATTGGTCCTCACTTGTTTTTCTTCTATTAACGCTTCCAGCTGTCTTACAATTGCAATAATATTTTCTTCCTCTAATTCTTTATAATCTAGCTCTGCAATAATGGCCAGTGCCTCATCATAAAATCGACCCAATCCCTTATGGAAAACCTTCATTACTATATCAATTACTACCTGATTATTATCAAGACGCAGGATATTCTCTTTTATTGCATCAAAGATTAAATAACCTAATTCAATAACCATATCTTCAGTATTCATCCAGTCATTGATTATCTCCATAATTTCATTCAATACCTCTAAGTAGTATTCTTCTGAGAAAAAATATCCTAAATGCTGAAATGAGTGCAATAGAGCTATTTTCTTTTGATAGCTTATTGGATTGCCCCTACTAAATTCATAAATTACCCTTGAATCATCAGCATTCATTTTCCCATATACATCATTAAACAAATCAGTAATACCCTTAACTTCCTTCTTGTTTCCTTTAGGTATTGCTGTTTTTAATAATAATGTTCTAAATTCCCAATCACTATATTGCTTGCACAAACTAAAAGCTACTGATTTTATCCGCTCTATGGTTCTTAATATATGTGTCAAAGAACCATTAAATATTGCCATAATATAAATGCTAGATATAAAATCTCCATATTGTCCGATACTACTTCCAAGTGTTACAGTATATGGAGATTTCATCGAGTCCTTTTCAATTTGATTAGTTATTTCTTCATATAGCGACTTCTCATATCTGTCAAGTAAAGGATAGTAAAGTGCTGACTTGTTTTCATCCAATTCTTTATGTGCTGAACTAGTGTAAATATACTTGTTTTTTCTCCTCCCATTGAAAAAATAGAGATTCCTTAAATCTATTAAAATGTCTTGTATCAACCAATTAGAAAGCCGTAATTCACGTGCAAGCTTCAGCGCTTCATTTTCATATTCTATTGCTTTCTCTAAATCATTCAACCAATAATATTGAATTGCTTTCCATCTTTCTATAACCACTTTATGAAGATCTCCACTTTGTACCTCTTTTAATGCATCGAATAAAAAGCTACTATTAAACTCTCTAATAGTTTGATAGCCAAAAAGAACTTTGAGAAACCCTACACTACAAGTATCTAAATCACAGGTTTCCTCCACTTTACTATCTTCCCTACTAAAAATCTCACGCTTAATAAAGCTTTTGGTTTTATCAATACTCTTAAAAATCTGTTTGTCGAATGACTCTGATGCAACAGGCTCGATTTCTTCAATAGTACCTGTTGGTGTAGAAAATTCAGGATCAATAAGTCTACCCTTACAGTAACTTGTATAAATTTCTCCAATATCATTGATAAGGCCTTTGTAACCTTGACTGATAAATTCTTTAAAACTATTAACTATATAATACTTGGGACCCCTTGGTCCCGTTATCTCTTTTTGGATCTGAGTTGCTTCCCTTTGATTTTCATTGCAAAATATATAAAGTGATTTCTTGGATTTTGCCTTTGCCCTTTGATATTCCTTTAATACCCCCTCTGGAACTCCATCAGCATTATCAATCAAAAAAATACAAACATCACTATCGTCCACCCCGTATAGATAATCTTGTTCTGTTGTTAAAGTAGAAGGACCCCCACCTTCAAATACATATACCTTTGCTAATCCAGTATCTTCAATCAAACGTCTTAATTTCATTCTTATATCATCATATTTTTTCTCTCCACATCTGGAGCTAATAAAGACTCTAATTTTGTTATCAAATTCAAGCTTCTTCTCTATGAAATTCACCCCTTTCATATCCCTATCATGATATTACCCATATTATTTTATGTAGATTGGTTTCCATAAAATTAGTAGTTATTGAATAGGCAAATACTCCACTTCCCAATAATAAATTAAAGTCAAAGATATTATCAACTTTGTAGAATATTGAAAAACAATTATTTCTTCTTATCCCTTATGACATAGTGGACAACAAATAGCACAACCATCTGCATCAATATATATCTCTTTTGCCTTTTTAACAGCATCTGCACAATTAAAATAATATCCCAGGTAAGATTTGTTTGCTATTTTTAACATATTAGCATGCTCTTCAGTATGAACCTCATGATGCCCTCCTGGATTTTTTGTTGGATCATTATTGACATAATAACGCATTCCCAATTCTATCACCTCTTTTCAGTCCTATAAAATCATAAAACTAGATATTTTTATTGCTAACCTTCATTATTTTCGTAGAAATATTTGCCTATACACACTTTAATAAAACAGTTCTCTAATCATATCTTTCAGCTCCCCTAAGATAACTTCTTTTGTATATTCTCAATGTGAGCCTTTTTCACTAGCTCATCAACACATGCATGTTTTTGTAACTTCAAAAATAACTCATCTATCTCCTCAGCAGTTAAGCGATTTTCTGAAGTGTCTATATCCTCTTTTATTGTTCTAAGAAAGGCAGAGAGCTGTACTCCTCTGCCAAGAGGGACTGACCCCAGATAACTCTGAAACTATTCTGATAAATTTCAAGTGTTAAGGCTTCCTTCTACCTACACAAATTTCGATACCTTCCTCATAACAAAGTTCAACCACAGTTCTCCCCTTCAAATTCTCCATATTTAAAAGATCCATAGAAGTATCCTCCCGTCTTTAATGTTGCAACAATCTTACTGAGTATCCTGCCTAAATCTAAAGTCACGTGGCACCTCTTTCCTAGTTAGTGCTTGAGTGTATGTATATCTCCCTGTGATATTTTATTTATAACCGATGGAATAATACTGAAGGTCACGAAGTTCAGGCACTTGTCACAATAATACCTAACCTCCATACTTTCCAATAATTTCAAGAATGTCTTCTGCATATTTATTGATTCTCTTCTGTCCAAACCCGTCGACCTTATATAACTCTTCAATTGTGCTTGGCCTTTTTATAATTAAGTCTTCCAGCTGATTATTACTATATATATGGTAAGGCTTAATTTTTTCTTCCCGGCTCTTTTCCAGCCTATACTGTCTCAGTTCTTGATAAATATTTGTCTGGGTAATATCCTTATCTTCAACTACTTTATTTGATATGTTTTCTTGTTTTGAATCTGATTTCACTAGATACTGATTGTACTTATTAGTGTAATCCTTGGAAACTTCTTTATGTAATCTCAAATACGATTGTGCCCACTCTAATAACTGTTTATCTGATGCTTCAGGTTCTTTTGAGTCCTTATATGTTTTCTTAATATAGTTTACTAACTGATCTGCACGAATAACCTTCTCTTTATCTTGTTTCTTTGCAAACCTAGTATTTAAGATAGTTTTAGGATTAGACAGTACTACTATAGATTTATTAGCGTCTTCAAAAAATTTGCCGGCCATAAATCTTAATAATTTATTTTTTTGCCTGTCTATTTTCAGTTTTTTCAAAAGGTCTAAATGCCGTTGATTTTGAGTTATAGGAGAGTAGATCCCTTCTTTACGCTTATTTCTTCCAAACTCCATGGTCCGTATGAAATCTCCTGCATTATTAATCTCTATATCTCCATACAAATTTTTACACTCAATAACAAAGCATATTTTTCGTGTCACTACAATGTAGTCTATTTGCGCACTTAGCTCCTTATCTTCTAAATAAACATCATGCAAAATATACATAGGCATATGACTATTTTTAAGTTCGAAGGCTATGTTCTTCTCACCTATAATTCCATATTCAAGATATTTAATGTCTTGCCTAATAATATCTTGTCCTTCTTTATTCAGCAAAGGCTCCAATTCTCTTAACCTAGCTAACTGTATTTCTGCCTGACTATCTTCTTTTAGAAAAATAGGTGCTTCAATCTTGCTAGGTAATGCCATTTAAAGTCCTCCTTGTAATTTGTTTACATATTTATATATAACATACTATAAAGTGACTGATTTTTCAATCAATGCCTGCCTCAATCTACTTTCCTCGCCGCTCTCATTTGTCCCTAGTCTTAAAATCGGGATACCATACTTCCTTAAAATCTCATCTTTCATTTTATCTCGTTTAAGCTGTTTGGGGTTATTGGCATGATAAACATAGCCATCTACTTCAACAACTAATACTGGCAT
>DUUM01000145.1 GCA_012841565.1 Candidatus Epulonipiscium sp.
AAAGGATTAAAAGAAATTAGGGATCAATATGACTTTATTATTATTGACTGCCCACCAGCTGTTAATTTACTTACTATAAATTCACTCACGGCATCAGATTCAGTTATTATCCCTATGCAATGTGAATATTATGCCTTAGAGGGTATATCACAACTAATGCAGACAATTAAACTTATAAAAGATAAAACGAATAAAGCTTTATCTTTAGAGGGTATATTATTTACTATGTATGATTCAAGGACTAATCTATCAAGGCAAGTAATAGAAGAGGTTGAAAAGCATTTTAGTAAATATATCTATAAAACTAGAATTAGTAGAAGTGTAAGATTAAGTGAAGCACCTAGTTATGGGGTTTCGTGTATTACATATGCACCAACATCTAAATCCACAGACCAGTATATGGATTTTGCTAAAGAAGTCTTAGAAAGGAATAAGATAAAATGAAACAACGAGGATTAGGCAAAGGCTTATCAGCACTACTCTCTGATGTTATTGTAAATGAAGAAGGGGTGCAAATCAGAGATATTCCGATTATTGATATTGAGCCCAACCCATGGCAACCTAGAAAGGTCTTTAATGAGATAAATATTAAAGAGCTTAGTGAATCCATCAGTATTCATGGTGTTATCCAACCTATTATAGTACAGGAAAATGGAACTAAATATACCATAATAGCAGGAGAACGACGTTGGAGAGCAGCAAGAGTGGCTGGTTTAACAGAAATCCCCGCTATTGTACGCTTATTTTCTCATCAGGAATCTCTAGAAATAGCATTAATTGAGAACATACAAAGACAAGACTTAAATACAATTGAATTAGCCTGTGCCTATCAATATTTAGGAGATCAATTCTCTTTAACCCAAGAAGAAATATCAAATAAAGTGGGGAAAAGCAGATCATCAGTAGCTAATATTATGCGTTTACTTAAATTGAGTCCTTATGTTCAGGAAAAAGTATCAGATGGTGCTATATCATATGGACATGCGAGAGCAATATTAGGGATAGAAGATGAAAAGGGTCAATGTGAAATAACAGATGAAGTTATAGCAAGTCAGCTTAGTGTACGTGAAACTGAAAAATTAATACAAAAATTAAGTGAAATTAAGGAAGAAAAGGAAAAAATACCTGTAAACAACCCTTTTTATAAAGAAATTCAAGAAGGTCTTCAGCATATACTAGGCACAAAAGTACACATTACCCAAGGAAAGAAAAAGGGCAAGATAGAAATAGAATATTACTCAGAAGATGAGTTAGAAAGAATAATACATTTAATTAAAAAGTAAGAGAAAGAAGGAATAAGGTATATGCAACAAATAGTAGAACGACTAGAAATAAATATGCCATACATCATATTGGGTCTAATTGGTATGAGTTTTTTATTTTTTATATTAATTATAATTTTATTTGTAAAAAACAAAGAATTAAAAAAGAGGTACAATGAATTTATGCGTGGTACAGAAACAGATATCGAAGGATTACTAAGAGAATCTATTGAAAAATCAACATCTATTCAAGAATCTCATAAATATATAAAGGATTCCGTTGCTAGAATTCAAGTACAACTTGATAAATGTGTACAAAAGGTTGGCGTTGTAAGGTATAGTGCTGTCCAAGGAGCAGGGCCGGACTTGTCATTTGCAATAGCATTGCTAGATGATGCGGACAACGGAGTCGTTGTAAACGGCATATATACAAGGGAGGGGTCCTACACCTATGCGAAAGAAGTAGTTGCAGGTAAGTCTAGCCACTTATTATCAGATGAAGAAAATGAGGCCATTGCAAAATCTAAACAAATATAATAGGTATAAATTAAAAGATATAGGGGATACTAATGGTAGTATGCTTTATATCTTTTTTAAAATACTTTTTTTAGATGGGAGGAAGCTGTCAGTAGGTAAGACCTACTTATAGCAATGAAAATGGTTGTAGCAGTGGAAAATGGATTAGGTGATATTTCTATACAATTAAGACAAAGAGGATACACAATAGTTAGTTACCCAGAGTATGCAGGAGTTGTAGATGCATTTATTTACAAAGAGGAAATAGCTATTCATGCTGGATCATATGAAAACAATGAAATAGGTCAACCTCTTGAAAACTATGAATCTCCTAGGCCACGAGGGGTATTAATAATTAATGCAACAAATAAAAGTCTAGGACAAATTGAAGAAATACTAAAAACAAGAATATATTCTCCGTTTTTTTAATATTGAGTTATAATATGTTCCACGTGGAACATATGTATGTAATAAAATGTAAAAGACAATATATATCATGTTTATAGTAGAGAATACCTTGACATAGAACTCAAAGTATTTTATGCTAGTATCAAAACATAACGAATATAAATGACGATGATAAGAAATCAGTGACCCAATCCTTTCCAGAGAAGAAGCTCAAGGCTGTAAGGCTTCCAATGTGATAAGTCCCTGTCCAAGCTTTGAGTTTCTGCATAAATACATAAGTGCAGCGGGTTCTCCCGTTACAGAGGACACAAGTGAATGTGCAATAGCCTTATTGCTCGTTAACAAGGGTGGTACCACCGAACATACAACTCGGTCCCTTTCTAGGGATGGAGTTTTTTGTTGCCCTAAATTTCACTTGCTCGCAAGGGTGAAATTTAGGGCAACACGAAATCATCGATAGGTGATTAAACACGATAAATATTATGAGGGGGTTTTATTAATGGCTAAGAAATTTGTATCAGAAATTACAGACATGAAGGAAGACTTTTCACAGTGGTATACAGACGTTGTAAAGAAAGCAGACCTAATAGATTACTCAAGTGTAAGAGGTTGTATGATTATAAAGCCTTATGGCTACGGGATATGGGAACTTTTGCAACAACAATTAGATCAAAGGCTTAAGGCAACAGGCCACGTAAATGTATACATGCCTTTATTTATTCCAGAGAGCTTATTGCAAAAAGAAAAAGATCACGTCCAAGGATTCGCGCCAGAAGTGGCATGGGTGACACATGGTGGAGAAACTAAGTTAACAGAAAGACTTTGTGTTCGCCCAACATCAGAAGTGTTATTTTGTGAACACTATGCAAACGAAATTCAATCACATAGAGACCTTCCAAAGTTATATAACCAGTGGTGCTCAGTTGTACGTTGGGAAAAAACAACACGCCCATTCCTTAGATCATTAGAGTTCCTATGGCAAGAAGGGCATACCGCTCATGCAACAGCAGAAGAGGCACAAGAGGAAACCCTTAAGATGCTAAACGTATATGCAGAGTTTTGTGAAAATGTACTAGCTATACCAGTTGTAAAAGGAAGAAAGACAGATAAAGAAAGATTTGCAGGAGCAGAAAAGACATATACCATAGAAAGTTTAATGCATGATGGTAAAGCACTACAATCAGGAACTAGCCATAACTTTGGTGATGGATTTGCAAAAGCATTTGAGATTCAATATACCGATAAGAACAATCAACTTCAATATGTGCATCAAACCTCTTGGGGTGTTACAACACGCCTGATAGGAGCCGTTATTATGGTACACGGAGACAATAGTGGCCTTGTATTACCACCAGCAATTGCACCTATCCAAGTTATGATTATCCCTATTGCTCAGCAAAAAGAAGGGGTTCTAGATAAGGCAGATGAGCTACAAAAACAATTAGCTCATATTGGACGAATAAAAGTAGATGATAGCGATAAATCACCAGGTTGGAAATTTAGCGAACACGAAATGAAAGGTGTTCCGATTAGATTAGAAATAGGACCTAAAGATATTGAAGCTAATCAAGCGGTACTTGCACGCCGCGACACAGGAGAGAAAAAGATTGTATCATTAGATCATATAGAAGAAGAAGTATCTAATCTCCTTGTAACGATTCAAAAGGATATGCTAGAAAAGGCAAGGGCGCATAGAGAAGAACATACGTTTGCAGCTAGAAATATAGAAGAATTTGAAAAAACAATAGAAGAAACCCCAGGATTTATTAAGGCAATGTGGTGCGGAGAAGAAAGTTGTGAAGATGAGATTAAAGAAAAAACAGGTGCAACATCAAGATGTATACCTTTTGAGCAAGAGCAAGTAGGAGAAACGTGTGTGTGTTGCGGTAAGCCTGCAGACACAATGTTATATTGGGGTAGGGCTTATTAAAGTAGAGCTTATTAAAATCGGCATATTAAGATTCAGAAGAAAGTTGTGATTTAAATGAAAGAATTAATCATTAAGCTTCCAATCGGAGTAGAGACTATTTTAGATGCACTTAACGAAGCTGGTCAAGAGGCATATATCGTTGGTGGGTGCGTAAGAGATGCACTTATGGGTAGAATTCCAAATGATTGGGATATAACAACATCTGCACCCCCTGAGATAGTAAAAGAAGTCTTTCCTAAAACTTATGATACGGGATTAAAACATGGAACCGTGACAGTTAGGATTAATGATGAATATCATGAAGTTACAACCTACCGAACGGACGGTAAATATGAAGACCATAGAAGACCAAGTACTGTGGCGTTTGTAAGAGATATAAAGCTGGACTTAGGGAGACGAGACTTTACAACCAATGCTATAGCATATCATCCCAAAGAAGGATTTATAGATCCTTATGACGGAATGAGTGATATTGATCAAGCATTACTGCGCTCAGTTCGTGATCCAAAAGAAAGATTTACAGAGGATGCACTTCGTATATTAAGGGGTGTTAGGTTTTCAGCTCAGTTAGGGTTTAATCTAGAGGAAAAAACCCTAGAAGGCATGTTAAGCTGCGCACATTTATTAGAGTATATAAGTAAAGAACGTATTAGGGAAGAGATGATGAAAATACTTTTATCAGATCGACCTCAAAAGCTTGTAGACATGCATCATTGGGACTTACTTAAATACGTGCTACCGGAGTTTACACAGTGTTTTAATACACCACAAAATCATCCCCATCATATTTATGATGTTGGCACTCACACCATTAAAGCCATGGAGCAAATACCCAAAGATGAAGTATTAAGACTCACCATGCTATTACATGATATAGGAAAGCCAGCGACCCACACAAGGGATGCCAAAGGAATTGATCATTTTCATGGGCATGTCCCTAAAAGTGTGGTAATGAGTAAACAAATACTTAAAAGGCTTCGTTTTGACAATGAAACAATACGACAAGTTACAACTTTAGTGAAATATCATGATTTCCATATACAAGAGAAGTTAACAAAAGAAAGTATAAAAGAAGTATTATGTGAAATAGGGGCAGATTTATTTGAGAAGCTACTTATTATTCAAGAAGCAGATGCACGGGGCCAAAACCCAGATAAATTAGAACCTAAGTTAGAAGCGTTAAAAAAGACACAGGAGTTATTTAAAGAAATTATTGAAAATAAAGAATGTTACTCTCTGAAAGATTTACACATAAGTGGGAAGGATATTGCCAGTCTAGGAATTAAACAGGGGGAACAGATTGGGAGGATTTTGCAGAGGGTATTAAGTGAGACTATTAAAAATCCTGAAATAAATGAAAAAGATATTCTGCTAAAGATCGTAAAGGAATATAAAAAGGAATAAAAAAATTCGACTAACTATATTATAGAAGATAATAGAGTTAGTCGAATTTTGCTATTCGAATAATATTTTGATAATTAAAGAAGTAAATCATAAAAATAGATATTTTTTGTAGGTGTGTATCATATACATTATAGAGATGCCTAAGAACCAAGAGGAATAAAGACAAGGGGGGATAATAGTGAAAATGATGCACCCTGATATTTTTAAGGAATTTGAGATTAATGTAAAAAGATGCTACAAGTTTCGTGGGATGTACATGTGTGAAACCGATATAGGAACAAAAGCAATTTGTATAAGTGACTATACGCCAGTTCAAATTACCTTAGAACATAACATACAAGAACATCTTATAGAAAAAGGGTTTACTTGCTTAAATCAGCTGAATATGAGCAACAAAAGTACCCCCTACGTGAGCTACTGTAATCGTATATATACTATGACGGATTGGAACAATGGCCAGGCCGCAGATTTTTACAATATAGAAGATATTAATCAATCAGTAAGGTTATTAGCCAGAATGCATATGGCAGGTCAGGGGTTTAATAATTTGCCACAAAATATAAAGCTGGCGAATATTAAAAATCTAGGGGAGACATATGAAAAAAGATATAGAGAAACGATTAAACTGAAGAGAAAAATAGAGCATACAGGGAGTAGGACAGATTTTGAAGTATTATATTTAAAAAACACATCTGTATACGAAGAATTTCAGGAAATAGCTAAAGAATTTACAAATTTGCTAGATTACAATAAGTTAATGGATGTAGCAGGCAAAAGCCAAAACATTGCACATCATAAATATACATATCATAACATCATTAAAACAAGTGAAAATAGTACAATTATTACAGGGTTTGAAAAAAGTGGATATGATGTACAAATAACAGACTTAGCCTATCTTATAAGACGTATTATGCAACGAAATGGGTGGGATATTAATTTGCTTAATAGTATAATTGACGAGTATAATAAGATTATCCCATTGTCTCAAAGAGAGTGGAGCGTCATTAAGGGGATGATTATATTTCCAGATAGATTTGCTAAGTTATGTAATCAATACTATCATTCAAAAAGAAGATGGAATTATAATATGTTTTATCGCAAATTAACAAAGATACTTGAGTATAAAGATAATTATGTTGACTGTGCAAGGCAGGTAATGAAATGGTAGCAAAATATTACCAAGTCCCCTTTTAGGGGACTTTACTGTTGCACTTATCATGAAAGTTAACTACAATAAGGCATATAAGCATAATAAGTGAAGGTGAGTGAAATGGAAAAAAGAAAAAACAAATCAAGTCAAAAGAAGTTTATGCAAACCATGATTATTACAGGGGTAGTAGGCCTTAGTATAATGATGATTGTAATGTTATACATGGTGAAGCTATTTGGACAAAAAAAGGCTGTAATAGTACCTGAATCTTCAACGTCTGTCGTAGGAAATAAAGATAAAGAAGATCGAGAAACCGAACAACTTAGAGGTGTAGTGCGGGATATTGGAAATAAAAGAAAAAATATAAAAGTATGGGATATAGAAGAAAAGCAGGAGGTTAAAGTCTATATTAAAGAAAAAACACAGATTACAGATAGTTACGGTAAGCCTATGAGTATACAGGAGGTTGGTCTCGGGGATATTGTACAAATTACATACGATGCTAGGAAAAAGGACATCCTTACAATACAAAAAAGTGCCAAAGCTTGGACAAAATCAGAGGTATTAGGCATAGATCTAAATACCCAAAGTAAAACAATAAAAATTGGAAATGTGAAATATGGGTATACCAGTGACATTGTTATTATTAATGATGAACTAGAGTTGGTTGATATTAGTGATATTAATAGTTTAGATACCCTTATGATTCAAGGGATAGATGATACCATATGGTCAATGCAGGTGGTTCAGTCCGCAGGATATTTAAAGTTATCAAACATCCCAACGAGAAAAGGTACTATTGAAATAGGGAATAACAAAATATATAGATTAGAGGAAATTGAAGATCAGATTGCACTACCTGGAGGCGAACATAAAATAGTGATTCGCATGGAAGGCTACCACCCACTTGTAAAACACATTATTATATCAACAAAACAAATACAAGAACTTGATTTGAAAGATGTAGAAGCAGAAGTAGCCAACTTAAAGATTAAAGTTGTCAATACAGAGGTAGATTATAGAGTTAACATAGGCGGTAAAACATATAAAAAAGATGAACTCATACAAGTTAAGTCAGGGCAGTATACACTTAAGGTAGCAGCAGAAGGGTTTGAAGTGTTTGAAATGGAAATACAGTTAGTAGAAGGAGACAGAAGTATCAATGTAACCCTACAAGCTAAGAATGAGGATCCAACGGCAGGGGCAGGGGAACAGAAACTAGGCCAAGAAAATACAGTGCCTCAAAGCCCAGCGCCTCAAAATCCAACGCCAGTAACACCTAAGCCTGAAGCGCCACCAGTTGAAGAAATTAAGACAGTCCAGATTATTATTGAAACAGATCCAGCAGATTCTCAGGTATTTGTAAATGGCGTTTATAAAGGAAAAACACCGGCACTTACAGGTTTAAAACCGGGAGAATATAGTATAACAATAGAAAAAGAAGGATATTTATCTCTTTATACGACTATTATTATAGATGCAAGTAATGCACAAAAAGGATTTCTTTACACATTGCAAAAAGAATAGTAACACCTTGGAAAATTAGGAATAAAATGCATTATTAGAAGGTGGTGTTACTATGTTCAAAATAGGAGATTATGTTGTAAGAAAATCCTACGGAAAAGATATATTATTTCGTATTGAAAATATATTACCTAACAATATTGCAGTCCTACTTGGGGTTTCGTTTCGTATAGCAGCCGATGCACCTCTTGACGATTTAGAAAGAGCAGAAGGCATGAGGTATACAAAGCGAGAAGACTCAACAATGGTAACAGTAGAAAATAATGTTAAGGTAATACTTGCTAAAAGAAACGAATATGCCAAAACAAAAATGCGTATGTTTGAAAAACCAGGAACAGTCCTACATTTAGACGGGGATGCTTTTTATTTAGAGCTATGTATGAAGTATTATGAAAAACTAGGAATAGAAGCAGTGGGAAAACACATAGTAGAGTCAGAACAGCCCAAACGTATTAAAGCTTTAATTGAAAAATATAATCCATCTATTTTAGTCATAACAGGTCATGATTCTTTAAATAAAAACTATAAAGATATAAGTGATATCCGTGAATATAAGAACTCAAAATATTATATTGAAACGGTGATTCAGGCAAGAACCATTAGACCCCATCCGGGGGCACTGGTTATATTTGCAGGTGCGTGTCAATCTGACTTTGAAGCATTACTTGAAGCGGGAGCAGATTTTGCAGCGTCACCAAGTAGAGTGCTCATTCATGCCCTTGACCCTGTATTTATTGTGGAGCGTATTGCATACCATCCATTTTATGAAGTTTTAGGGATTGAGGAGGTATTAAAGTTTACAATAACAGGACTAAAGGGACTAGGTGGTTATGAAACACAGGGTAAATGTAGGCGTGGGGGGCCAATGGTTTTAAAAGAAGAAAAGGTAGTGAAAGCAGAAGACACAGAAATAGAAGTGGGAGAAATAAAAGTAAAAGTGCAAGAAATAAAAGCGGAAGAAATAGAAGTAGAAAAAACAAAAGAACAGGGCATAATAACAGCAGATAATGCCAGAAAATCTACAAGACCTTATGTTTTACAATGGTATTTATAACACCCTCATAATTTATCCTCAGATGGAATATACATGTTCTATATGTAAATAGGTAGTCATACATTTATATAGACGTGTAACGCCTAGAGGAGGGATATTCATATGTCAGTAGAATTAGTAAAAAAATCATTACTACTCAACAAAGGAACAAAAAGAGAATGTGCTCAGGTGATTAAAGAACGAGATCTAATTGTGCCAGATGGTAAGCCAGATATGCAAAAGGTATTACAAATGGATGGCAAACTGGACATTGAACAAATCGAAGTACAACAAGACCGCATTATATATAAAGGAAAGGTTGACATTATAATCCTTTATGTACCAGAAAACAACCCTATGACAATATGCACAATGAAAAGCACCATACCACTTGAAGATTTTATTATAGTGGAAGGTGTAGATAAGGACCATGGGGTAAAACTAAACTACAGTATTGGGCACCTACACTGGAACGTTTTAAATGAAAGAAAAATTAATGTAAAAGTAATTATCCAGCTAGAGGCTGATGCAACACAGACCCATATGGCGGAAGTTGTTGTAGGATGTAATAGCCTAGAACCAATCCAAACCAGAACGCAAAACGTATATTTTTCTAAAAAAAGCAACCTAAAAGAAGAAAAGATGATTCTAAAAGATGATCTTGCAGTGCCATCAGGCAAACCAAGTATAGGTGAAATTCTAAGGACTGAAATTACAATTTCAGATAAAGAAATACGCCGTACAGATGAAGAAATATTTTACAGCGGGAACCTTAATATTGCAACTCTTTATAAAGTACAAGATGACTCTGAAAATATAGAGATGATGCATCATCAAATTCCATTTAGCAGTGCTATAGAGTATATTAGAGAAGAAGATGAAGAGTTTTATGATTGTGATTTAGAGATTTCCCAACAGTACTTCCAGATTATACCTGATCTTGATGGCGAGGATCGTATCTTAGAAATTGAGGCGGTTATCAAGGCTGAAGCTAGCACCATTGACGCAGTAAAGGCAGAAATAATAAATGATATTTATTGCCCGGGAAAAAATATAGAAATTACAGATAGTACAAGTGACTTCATGAATCTCCTACATAAAGCAGATGCATGCATACCTAAAAAAGAAACCATACTTTTTGAGGAGACAGTCCCAGATAATGAGACGATATATAGCATATGTATGAAACCAATAGTAGAAGATACAATGATAAAGGATAATAGCTTGGAAATAAACGGTGTGGTGGAAGTCAAGGTGATTTATACGACACAAGAAGCCACACAAAAGTTAGCCTCCACGTCTGCAGTTATTTCTTTTACTCAAACAATAGAAGTAGCAGGAATAGATCAAAAATCAATACCTGTTGTTACAAGTAAAGTCGAAGATATAAGAATCTTAACCCAAGGAAAAAGAGAAGTGGTTGTAGAGTTTAAGATTTGTAATAAAATAGAGGTATACGAGAAAAAGTCCATATACTTACTAGAAAATGTGGAATTAGAAGATATTAATATAGAGGATTTGAAAAAGCTTCCAAGTATGACTATCTATACAGTTAAAAAAGGGGATAGCTACTGGAGTATAGCTAAAAAGTATAATACGACTTTAGAAGAGATAAAAGAATTAAATGAAATTGATTTAGATGCTGCGTTATACCCAGGACAAAAGATTATGATTCTAAAAAAAGTGAATTATTAAAACCACCTTTTAGGTGGTTTTTGTTTTGGTTGTATACACTAAGTACATAAAGATTGACATTATTTAGCCAAAAAGGATATAATATAAAAAAGAACAATAACGGAAGGTGAACCATATGCATCAAATATCTTTGAAATCCCGGGCTAAAATAAATATTACCCTTGATGTGATTGGGAAAAAACCTAATGGGTACCATGATCTTAGTATGATTATGCAAACTGTAAATCTATATGATATAATTTATATACGTAAGATGCACGCTAAAGGGATTAAATTAACAACCAATTTAAGTTGGTTACCCAATGATGAGGGAAATATTGTTTATCAAGCAGCTAAGCTTTTTAAAGAAACCTGCGAGATTAACACGGGGATATTTATAGAACTTAATAAGCGAATACCTGTTGCTGCAGGACTCGCTGGAGGAAGTTCTAATGCTGCTGCAACATTAATAGGACTTAATACTTTATTTGAAACAGGATTAGATCAGCAGCAGTTACTGGAAATGGGTGTTAAGCTAGGAGCAGATGTGCCCTACTGTATTTTAGGAGGCACAGCACTAGCAGAAGGAATAGGGGATATCCTTACACCTCTTCCGCCTATGCCTAATTGTTATGTATTAATAGCAAAGCCTAAGATTAACGTATCAACAGCAAGCGTATTTAAAAGCCTAGAAATATCTAAAATAGATAAACACCCAGATAATAAAAAAGTAATAGAGGCTATTAAAAAAGGTGACATCGATACGATTGCCAGTAATATGTGTAATGTTTTAGAAACTGTAACAGAAAAAAAATATCCCGTTATTAAAACCATTAAAGAAAGAATGCTAAAACATGGTGCTCAGGGCACTATTATGAGTGGGAGTGGGCCAACAGTTTTTGGCATTTATCACTCCAGGGATCAGGCAAAAAGGACTGCTTACAAACTAAAACTAGAATACCTTGTAGGAGATGTTTTTGTAACGACCATGTATAATAGACAAGAAGGAGAGAAGGCGTATGAAGGATCAATCCTTAAACATGAAAATAGATGAATACCAACCTTTGCGAGATATCGTATTTCATACCCTACGCAAAGCAATTATAACAGGAGAACTTTCAGCAGGAGAACGCCTAATGGAAACCCAACTAGGAGAAAAACTAGGTGTTAGTAGAACCCCAATTAGGGAAGCTATCCGTAAATTAGAACTTGAAGGTTTAGTGGTCATGGTGCCCCGTAAAGGTGCCCAGGTGGCTCCCTTTACACAAAAGGATATTAAGGATGTACTTGAGGTAAGAGCGGCACTAGAGGCCTTAGCAGTACGCCTAGCATGCAAACGCATGGATGAGAGGTCTTTTTTACGGCTGCAACTGGTTAACACTGAATATGAGTATGCAGCTAAAGAAAATGACATAGAAACAATGATCGAAAAAGATGTTGAATTCCATGAAGTTATTTTTGGAGCAACCGAAAATGATAAGCTTGTACAAATGTTTGGCAATCTAGGAGAACAGGTACACCGCTTTCGTATAGCCTACCTTAAGAATTCAGGTGCATCAAGAGTGGTACAAGAAGAACATATGGAAATATTACAAGCACTACGTAGCAGAGATGCAGATTTAGCTGCTCATCTAGCGACAACACATATAGAAAGACAAAGTGATACCATCATAGAATTTATACAAACACAAGAAAAGTCTACAGAGTAAAATTTGTAGGCTTTTTTATTTTGCCAAAATACGAATAAAAACGAGCCAGTATGCAAACAATGGGATTAGAGAAAGATTAGATAAGATAGCATAGCATATGAGGAGGCTAGACCATTGAATGAACTGACATATATATTTTCGTGGCTATTAATCATAGTGGGGTTTGGAATAGGGTGGTATATGAGCTTTCCAAGAAGCAAAGATTTAGATAAGCAAAGATTAAAACGAGAAGCTAAATACTCAAAGTTTATTGGGTACAGCTATATGATAGCTAGTATTGTTGCCATTATAGCATATAGAATATAGGTGTGATAAAGATGGATACAAATAAGAAAGAACCTGAAGATAAATTTCATGATAAGCAAAATAAGATATCTCTTAAATTATCAAAGTCCCTAAAGGAAAATATAAAAAATGTTGATATCCTATTTGAAAACTGTAGTGATATAGTAGCTAGAAAAATACCTATTGGCAAGGAACATCCATTAGATATTTATATTTTATACATCGATGGTATGGCAAAAAGAGAAACGATAGAGTTTAGTATTATAGAAAAAATATTATTTAAAGAAAATGAAGCCCTAGAAGCTGTTGGAAATCGCAAGATATCATTGACTCAGCTCCTATTAGATAATGTAGGTGGAACTGTTGATATTGCCGAGGCAGACAGTTTTGATGACCTTATTTTTGCTGTTTTAGGTGGCGATACAGCCATATTTATAGATGGCAGCCTTAAAGGGCTGATTGTCGCTACCAAAGGCTTTGATGGAAGGGGCGTACAAACACCAGATAATGAAGCTGTTATTAGGGGATCTAAAGATGCCCTAACAGAAAGTCTTAGAACCAATACAGCTTTAATAAGAAGAAGAATTAGGGATACCAAGTTAAAAATAGAACCTGTGTGCTATGGCCTGCGTAGCCGGACGGATATGGTCTTAGTTTATATGGATGATATCGTTCAAGATGGCTTAATCGACCAAATTAAAACAAGACTTAGTCAGTATGAGATAGATGCAATCTTAGATAGTGGTTATATTGAGCAGTTAATTGAAGATGATTGGCTTTCTCCTTTTCCCCAAATACAATCTACCCAAAGGCCAGATAAAGTGGCATCAGCTGTTTTAGAAGGTCGGGCAGCCATTATTGTTGATAATTCCCCATTTGCTTTAATTGTACCCGGAACATTCAATAGTTTTTTCCAAGCATCTGAAGATTATTATCAAAGATGGGCAATTATGAGCTTTACAAGATTACTTAGGTATATGGTTTCATTTTTTGCATTAGCTTTGCCGGGCTTATACATTGCCCTGCTTAATTTTCACCCGACTATGATTCCAACAACCTTAGCTGTTTCTTTAGCGGCGGCGAGAGAAGGAATAGCCTTTCCAACCGTAGTAGAAATAATAATAATTGAGCTAGAATTTGAGCTCTTAAGGGAAGCTGGCGTCAGGCTCCCGACGGCTATCGGTCATACAATTGGTATTGTAGGTGGGCTTATTGTAGGGCAAGCGGCAGTCTCGGCAAAGCTTATTAGCCCCATGGTTGTCATCATTGTAGCCATTACAGCAATAGCGTCTTTTGCTGTGCCAGATTATGGCCTAACCACAGCATTTAGATTGTTAAAATACTTTGTTATAATTCTATCAGCGACATTAGGATTATATGGATTTTTAATATCATTACTTTTAATTATGACTCATTTAGTAACACTCAAGAGCTTTAATATCCCATACTTATCACCTTATGTAGCGGGAGAATTGAATGATTATAATGATTGGAAGGATGCCTTAATACGAATGCCTTTATTTATGCAAAAAGAAAGACCTGTATTTGCAAAAACAAAACAAAAGGTGCGCCTACGGACTTATAACCATAAAAGAAAAAACCAGGATTAGGGGTGGGGTAATTGTTAATTAGAAATAATCAAATATCACAAAGACAAGTGCGCCTGCTTCTTATCCTGCAAATGTTTAGTACGCCTATATTAATCCTACCTAGAATAATGGCAGAGACAGTTGCCCAGGATGGGTGGCTTATTCCTATCATAGGGGTCGTGGTGGGATATATATATGTATTCATTATTACAGGTTTAACCACGAGATTTCCGGGAAAGACGATTTCAGAGTTTGCCCCCATGATCCTAGGCAAGCTAGCAGGAAATTTTATGGTTATCTTATTTGGAATTAAAATCTTAATAACCACTGTTTTTGAGCTTAGGTTATTATGTGAAATCATAAAGCAGGTGCTACTGCCCAATACACCCACAGGCGTCATTATGATGGTTATGTTATTTACCGTAGGCTATTTAGTAGGGGCAGGCATTGAAGCTTACGGAAGAATGGCAGAATTATTAGTGGTTATAGTATTTGTTCCTCTAGCTATTGTATTTGCTTTTATAGTAGCTAAAGCAGATTATAGGCAAATTTTACCAATCTTTCAATCAAAGCCCTCGGATATAATAAGAGCAACCTATTATGTTAGCCTTACCTTTATGCCCCTTGAATTTATGCTGCTATTTACAGCCTTTATGGGAAAACCAGACAAAGCTAAAAGTGCCTGTAAATGGGCTATATCAGTTATTTTTATTATTGAAACAATTATAATTGTACTGACATATGTAAGTATAGGCGTAATGGAAGCAAAAAGGAATTTTTGGCCCGTGTTAACTTTAGTACAAAACATACAGTTTCCAGGAGCCTTTATAGAGAATCAAGAAATAGCCATGATTTCTTGTTGGATTCTCAGTATATTTGTATATATTAGCGCAGGGGTTTATAGTGTGTCCCTCATTAGTGGACGTATTTTAAAGTTTAAGAAAGACAGTTTTTTCATCTTACCCTTTATTCCTATTATATATATACTGGCTATGCTGCCCAGTAGCTTTGGACAAGTATATCAGTGGAATAATCTTTTTAGAATATACTTTGGATCTATATTTTTACTACCCATACCACTCATACTACTGATAGTGACCAAAATTAGGAAGGTTGGTGCTGGATATGACAAAAAATAAAATTGTGGTCATACTCGCATTAGCAACAAGCATACTTATTTGTACCAGCTGTTGGGATGGTGTTGAGATTAATAGAAGGGCCGTTATATTTTCCTTAGGAATTGATAAAAATATGGATCCTATGGATTCGCAGGATACGACTAGCCTTGATAATCCACCAAGATATATTGTGAGTTATGCCATACCAGATATGGGTAAGGTATCTGGCAATGAAAGTATATCAAAGGATGTTGTAAGTATTGAAGCGGCTAAAAGCACGACATTTTCAACAACCATAGAAGAAGTGCAGACGAGAACCCAAGATACCATTAACTTTGGCCATGCAAAAGCTGTATTATTAGGGGCAGACCTCCTTAGAGACCCTGATATGATGAAAGAAATTATAGATTCCTTAGAGAGAAATATGATATTTGCAAGAAGTATCCCCTTATTTGCAGTTAGAGATACAGCCCAAAAGGTTATGGACGTTAAAAATGATCAACATCCTATTATTGGGCTATATATTATGAATTACATCAATAACAAAGAACGTGCAGTGAGTCGGTATAAAGAAGCACTACTTGGAAACACCATAAGAGACCTTAGAGAAAATAACGCTGCAGTTATTCCGATTATTGAAATGATAGATGATTCTAAAATAGAGATAAAAGGCGGCGCATTACTGAAAGACTTTAAACTAAAAGCGTGGTTTACACCAGAAGAAATAAGAGGCATACTCTGGGCAGAAGGTAAAGTGAGAGGCGCTAAAATCTCAATCCCAATAGAACAGTCCTATGTTTCATATACAGTTAGAGAACAAGATAGTAAAATAAGCTTTTTTACAAAAGATAATAAGGTTTGCTGTAAGATAGATATTACTAATGAAGGGGATATAGGGGAGTATTATATTAATGCGGCACATTCATTGACAGATTTAGAGAGTATAAGACAAATTGAAAGTCAAATCAATAATAAAATAAAAAAGGAAATGACCCATCTAATAGACCAAACCAAACAATATGATACAGATGTGATAGGACTGGGAACAGAGCTCTATAGGCAGCACCCTAAGTGGTGGGATCATGTAGCAGATAACTGGGATGATTCATATAGAAATATGGCAATAGAAATAAATGTTGATACAAAGATTCGTAGGACAGGTATAATAGAATAAATTCTGGCAATACTCTAGTCAGGCATCACACAAATTGATTAGAGGGGGCTTTTAAGATGAGCAAGACATTTACGAATATAGCAAGTATAGTAGCAGCAATTATATGTGGTGTAATCATAACAACAGGGATTACATTTGCAGGAGAAAGATATAGTAAAGGTGTAACGGATAAGCTATCAGAGCATCTTATTAGATTTCACCTAATCGCCAATAGTGATACAGTAGAAGACCAGCAGATGAAAGAACACATTAGGGATGTTGTACTAGCATATATGAGTCCTTTACTGAAAGACTCTCAAAGTATAGAGCAAACACGAACAATTATTATAGATGAAACACCCAATATAGAACAAATAGCCCTAGATGTAATAAATAAGTGGGGCAAAGAATATACTGTTAAAGTACTACTGGAAAAAGTAGATTTCCCTACCAAAAGATACGGCGATATTACCCTCCCAGCAGGAGAATACGAAGCATGCCGTATTATTATAGGTGAGGGTAAGGGCAAGAACTGGTGGTGTGTAATGTTTCCGCCATTATGCTACGTGGATGTGACTAGCGGAGTAGTCCCTAGTGAACAAAAAGAGAAACTAAGGGCTTCTATTTCAGAAGAAGAATATGAGCTGATTACTAGGTCTACAAGTACATTGAATAAAGATATGCCCATTAAGTTTAAGTTTAAAATAGTAGAAGTGTTTAACAAGAAGAAATCAAAACACAGATGAAATAATTAGATAAAGTAATCAAATAGATCATATCGGTTTTATCCTCCTTTTAAGAGGTATCTGAAAAGATACCTCTTTTTCCTTGTTAAGCGGGCACAACTAAAGTAAAATAGAGTAGTAACATTATAAATAAGGAGGCAAATCATGAACCAAATCATGAAACGTAATATCGTAGTACTTTTCGGGGGACAGTCCCCAGAGCATGAGGTTTCATTAAAATCGGCTACAACGATTATTCAAAACATAGATAAAGAGAAATATAATATATATCCTATAGGCATTACGAAAGAGGGTAAGTGGTTACTATATCAAGGTGAAATAAAAGGTATTGTGGACAATAAATGGATAAAAAAAGGGGTACCAACGATTATTAGTCCTGATGCAACTCATAAGGGAATCATTATATTGAAAGATGAGCCCCTATTTGTAGAAATAGATATGATTTTTCCAGTGCTTCATGGTAGTAACGGAGAAGATGGAACCATTCAAGGCTTATTTCAAATGGCCCAGATCCCATATGTAGGATGCGGTGTATTATCATCAGCAGTTTCCATGGATAAGGGAGTTACAAAAATCATAGCAGATGCCTATAATATTCCACAGGCAAAGTATGTTATTGTAAGGACTAATAAGTTAGATAATACAGATAAGATTATATCAAAAATAGAATCTGTTTTTCCCTACCCATATTTTATTAAACCAGCCAATGCAGGTTCTTCTGTAGGGATTTCCAAGGCTAATAACAAAGAAGAGCTTATTCAGGGATTACATTTAGCAGCAAAATATGATACCAAAATTCTTGTAGAAGAAACCATTGTAGGGCGGGAAGTAGAGACGGCGGCCTTAGGGAATGAAGATGTACAGATTTCAGGGGTTGGGGAAATCATAGCAGGTGCTGAGTTTTATGATTATGATGCAAAGTATAATAATGCAGAATCTAAAACAGTTGTCAATGCAGACTTACCAGATGAGATTAAAGAGCAAATTAGAACCTATGCAAAAAGAATCTTTAAGGCAGTAGATGGTAAAGGCCTAGCTAGGATTGATTTTTTTGTAACAAGAGATAATAAAGTAATATTTAATGAAATAAACACACTTCCTGGATTTACTTCTATTAGCATGTATCCAATGCTATGGAAAGCTCAAGGAATAGAAACACCAGAGCTGGTAGAGAAGCTTATTAATTTAGCAAGTTTGTAAAAAGAGAGGAAATTTATTATGCACCATGAGCCAATTGGCATATTTGATTCAGGGTTAGGTGGACTAACTGTTGTAAAAGAAGTTATGGAACATCTCCCTAATGAATCAATCATATATTTCGGTGATACGGCCAGAGTGCCCTACGGAAATAAATCTAAAGAAACAATCACTAAATTTTCAGCCCAAATAATAAGGTTTTTACAAAGTAAAGGCGTAAAAGCTATTATTATTGCTTGTAATACGGTAAGTTCTAACAGTATTGAAGAGCTAAGAGCAATGTTTCCAGAGATACCCATAGAAGGAGTCGTTGAACCCGGGGTGAAAGTAGGCCTAGAAAAAACGAAGACAGGTCGTATTGGGATTATAGGAACAGAAGCAACCATTAGAACGAATAAGTACCCTAGCCTAATTAAGGAAGCAAATCCGAAGGTTCAGGTGTTTGGTAAATCATGCCCTTTATTTGTACCCCTTGTAGAAGATGGATGGATCGATCATCCAGTAACACATATGGTAGCAACAGAGTATTTAGCACCTTTATTAAAAGAAGGAATAGATACGCTGATTTTAGGGTGTACCCATTACCCAATGCTATCAGAGACAATACAAAAAGTAGCAGGAGATCAGGTCACCCTTGTGAATCCAGCTCAAGAAGCAGCATACAAAATGGAGAGAAACCTAAAAGAGTGGCAACAACTCTCATCAGGCAAGACAATGCCAATATATGAGTTTTATGTCAGTGATCATACAAGTCAGTTTGAGCATATGGCCAAAGAATTCCTAAAAAGACCGATTGAGCATGTTCAGTTAGTGGATCTTGGGAAAAAAGAAGAGGAGAAAATAGGAATAATTAATAAACAGGAATGCACCCTATGGATTGCAACAAAACAAATCTACAAGGCCCATACAGATAGTCTTGAAGAGACATTTCAAGGGAAGATATCTGAAAAAAATGGGAATATATATATTATTTATAATGAACAAAATAAAGATACAGGCATAAAAATAACCAATCAACTAAAGGTTTCCAAAGATGGAAGCGTATCTGTTAGGCGCATGGGTGGGCATAAATCACTGCTTCACTTTACCAAAGATAAATTATATACCACATTTTATAACACAGGGCATGGAACAATGGAGCTTACATTTAAACCAATTGTTATAGAGTGTAATGAGGTGGATTCGGGATATCAAGTGAGGTTAGAATATGAGATTTATATGGGAGAAGAAAAATTAAGTTGTAACCACTACACCTTAGAGGCAACTTTTTAGCTAAGTTTTTTAGGAAAAACTGTCGAAATAGACTATAGCACTTATATGTGCTTTATAATCATGTTTTAAATAAGGAGGCACACAATGAAAAAGTATGGAAAAGTAGCACTGACCCTTCTTTTTTCTGCAAGTATTGTTTTACCCATATACCCACAGACATTTCTGAATATGGATCAGGATGAATATAAACAAGCCCAAACACAGGCTATCAAGGAAGAAAGAGGACTTGTTATAGATAACCAGTCAGACCTTGGTTATTTAACCTATGTGAATCACAAGGGTGAAAAGGTGACAAGGAATTATCATAAAAACGAAGTTAAAGTTGAAAGAATAACACACTATGAAGTAGAAGATTTAATAGGGTACATAGATGAAATGTTTCCGAATTTTAAATTTGACCCAAGAGATACAACAGCTGAACACGTTCGGCCGGGGGATTATATTTATATGCACCTGGCACCGGACAAAACAATTACCCATATTAGTACTTCTATAAACCACATTGTTCGCTATGGTAAGGTTAAGCAATTTGTTCCAGGTGGAATGGGCATGACCACTATGGTGATAGAAGATGAGCAAGGACAAACATTTCATATGGAAGTCGATAGCCAAGTGCCTGTTATGAAAGCAGGTATACCAATGACTGTTTCTCAGATACAAGAAGGGGACTGGGTAAAAGTACTGCTTTCCCAGGGGGCAATTGCTCCGGGCGACATAGGAGAATATGTTAAAGAAATAATAGTTGACCGTGGTAGCAGACATATATCCAATATCTATAGGGGCCAAATTACCCATATAGATTCTTATCAAAGTAAGATATATTTACAAAATACCCAGCCTATGGTGAAAAATGGGTGGGGTCCTTATAAAGATATTAAAGAGTTAGCCATTAAACAAGGAAGCGTCCAGTCCTATTATATGGGGAGCATTGTATCTTGGGATTATGTAACGAGATACCTTAAAAATCAACAAGGCTATGTTTACATTGCTATGGAAGATTATTATGGCAGTGAAAGGGCAGTTAAGCTGGATTTCCAAAGCCTTCACCAAAGAACATTACCAGCAACAACAATTATTAGTGCCCAGCCTGGTTTAATAAAATTAATGAGCGGGGAAGAGATTGAGGTAAAAGAAGATACCATTATCCGTAGAAATGGCCGCCTTGTAGACCCCTATAGTATTATGGCAAGTGACTACGCTCAGGTTGTTGTAACAGGAGAAACGAAAGCCGCAGTTATTGATATTATGGATAGACCAATAGTAGGAAACCTACAAATATTTAGAGGACGTATTAAAAAGATTCAAGATCAAGAAACCTTTGAAGTAGAAACATTCTCCATGCTAGAAGGTACCTTATGGATGTTCCACCCAATTCCAAGAACCTTTACCATTGATAATAGAACAAAATTCTATGATGAATCAGGAATAATTGATAATGGTATAGAAACATTTATAGGATACGGCGAAGGATCTGAAATAGAAGCAGTTTACACAGCCATTGTAGAGGGAGATTATGCCCAAGCAGTTATAAAAATGCCTTACACAAGACATTCTGTTCGTGGTGAGATTTACGAATCATCTGAAAGTGAAATAAAAATTAAAGATACTTATATCTATCATGAGCAACTTAAACGTTGGGAAGTAAAAGGACGAAAAGATAATACACAAAATATTACCCTTGCACCAAACGTAGCCGTAATGAAAAGTGGAAAAATTATATCACCAAAGTCCCTAGTAAAAGGAGACCGTGTTCGTATTATGACAGATATAGATCCTTTAATTGACAAAGAAGCAGGCGTAGAAGGATATTTAATTATCGTTGAGGAGTAGGAGGAAATCATGAGAAAAGTAATTCTAGCAACAATACTTACCCTATCATTTACAGTACAAGCTTTTGCACTAGAAGGAGAAATGGGGTACTTTGGTGGGATTTCAACAGGAACTAAGCTACCTACCACAACGGAAATAGCTCAAAAGAATGCTAAAAAGAAAACAAGCAAACAGTCCTTACCTTATAAAGAACATATTTACTTAAATGGTAAAGCAGAGCTTGTAGAAGGAACCATAGAGATACGTCCATCAGGAGAAGTAGATCCAGCAAAACCAGTAGGGAGTTATAAAGAAACCTATATTGTAAAGGCTCAAAATTCAGATGGATCCAACGTACTAAATCGTACCCTAACTTTAGATACCAAGTATGTCTATGATGCCCAGTATCGTCAGGCGACAAAAACATCAGTGGTCAGCAAATGGAGTGAGACGATTATTGTAGGCGGACAAATGTATACATTAGATAGTAAACAGTCTCATTTTAATAAAAGTATACTTGAAGATTACACCCCAGGGGTTATGTATTACAGGGGAGATCTTAATTATAGAGCTGTCTATATGACAGAAGGTGAAGATGAGGGCAATCAAACAAGCGTAGCTGTCAATGGCCCCATATACGGATACGACCAGGCATGGGCAAAAACAGAAACTCAAAAGCTGAATATCATCGTAAATAACGGAGGGCGTCAATACCATATTGAGCAAAACCCATCTCTTACAGTTAGTAAAACTTTGCAATACGGTGCTAATGAACCAGACGCTATTAGTTTTCAAGGAAACTACAAGGAATTAACAAAAAATGAAGGAATGGCTTTATATCATATTAGAGTCGGCGCAAAAGACTTATATGAAGAAGAAACTCAAGGTGGACTGCATATGCCGGATAATACAAGCATAGAACAGCTAATAGCACCCTATATTTCACGCATTCAAGGACACTTTGCAGAAAGTGATATAAAGAAACTATATAGTATGGGGATTTACACAGGGCCAACAAGTACATTTAATCCGAATCAGGTTATAACAAGAGGAGAATATATAAAAGCCCTTGTGTTAGCAATGAAAATACCTATTGAAGAAGTTAAAGTAACAAAAAAGAAAACATCTAAGAAAACAGATGTAGCGCCTATCTTTTTAAATTTAGCAGAAACAGACGCTTATTATCCATATGCCCTAGCAGCGTACAATGCAGGTCTTATAAGTGGGGGCGTTTTTTCAAAAGATGAGGCAATGACAAGAGAACTCGCCTATGCACTAGTTGTGAGGATGATAGGACTAGAGCGCCTAGGTTTTTATGGTCAAATCTACACACCATTTGTAGATGATAACAAAATATCATCATGGGCAAAAGGTTCCATACAAGCAGGGGTGTCCCTAGGACTCATACGTCCAGATGAAAACGGATACTTTTTACCGCAAAGGAAGGTAACGAAAGCAGAAGCTGCAGCTATTACCAACCAAATGATAGACTATCTGCGCTATACCCTAAAAATAGATTACCAAGAAAAAATTATGCAGTAAGTTCTGCATGACACTTTTTACAATATTATGAAGGCCTTCTAAGACACCAATCTTAGGAGGCTTTTTGTTATAGAAAAAAATTTATAAAAGATGGGGGTAATAATAGGCCCTAATGCTATATATACAATGTACGTACAAACAACAAAGAAAAAGGAGGTGACCTAGATGCTAGATGAAGGAGAAAACGTAAAGGTTCGTATTACCTATGAAAAAGGATCCCAAACACTTAGTCAGTGTGATCCCACAGCAAAGGATAGCGACTTATTTGTAGTAGCAGAGGCAATAGCAAGTCTTAGAGAGTATGAAAAAGTAGAATATGCAAAAATTACAGAAGCAAGATTGTTAGGTTAAGTAAGATTTAAATAGGATAGGAGGAGAAAGCATGGAAGAGCCAAAAAAAGTATTGCAAATGACTTTTGTCACACAAGAAGGCGGTAGCCTTAGAATATCTGTGGGACAGACAAAAGAAACCCTAACGGCAGAAGAAGTAAAAGCAGTTATGGATACAGTTGTAAGTTCTGGTGTATTTAAAACAGGTAAAGGAGCAGTTGTAGGAAAAGCGGCAGCCCGCTTCTTAACACAACAAATCCAAAAGCTAGACATAGTGTAGTCAGGAGGCACCTATGCAAGAGATGCTCATCCAAATAGGGAACCTTGGTTTTCCAATCGTCGTTTCTATGTATCTATTGATACGAGTCGAAACAAAGATAGAAGATCTAACCCTTAGTATACAGGAGCTAACAGGTGTTATAAGACCCAATAACTAGGAAGATAAATTAAAAATCCTATATGGAACCCAGTACAAACTGGGAATCCATATAGGATTTTTAATTGTAATAAACAATCAAAGTGTTACACAAGTGTTACGTAGTGTGTTAATAATATCCAGTAATCTTGTAAAAAATTATAAAGCCCAATAGGATAACTGTATATTCCATAAGGATTTGGCCTTAAAATCTTAAAAAGCAGACTATTTACAGCAAAGTTACAAAGGGGTACCCCCTATTGTAAATCTTAAAAAGCCCGTGTATAATGAACTTATCAAGCGTACCCCGCATGATCGCCAACAATCGTAGACTAAAAACAAGCCACGTAATAAAATATTAAAATAGTATTAACAAATATGTAAAATTAATTACGAAAGATTTAAGTCTATCATGTGCTGGCGTAGTAAAAACATAAAACATAACAACAAAGACAACTAGGAGGAACATAATAATGAAATTTCGTCAAAAATTCGCAGCGGTATTAGCTGCACTCATGCTTGCAACATCATTACCAACATTCGCAGCATCTACTAATGGGGTCAACAAGATTATAACAGTAGCAAAGGGTACACCTTTAGATGCTACAATGGCACCACAACTTAAAATTGAGTTAAAAGATGAGTTAACATCAGGACAAGCATTTTACCTCACTTTAGAAAACGCAGAGTGGGATAAAGACATCGCTACAGAGCTTGCTACAGATGAAAACTTTGGTTACAAACTGAGCTCAAATAACAAGCAATTAGAAGTAAAAGCAAAAGGGGATTTAAAAGATAAGACTAAAACATACATGATTCCAATGCTTACAAAAGTAACAGGCGGAGACGCAACCGTTATCATTGATTCTAACGATACAGTTATAACAAGTGGAAAATATGTATTTGCAACATCTAACAATCAAAGTGCTATTGTAACAGCAGCAGATGCAAAAGCTTTTGCAACAGTTGGTACAATGTCAGAGATTACCATTGAAGAAGCACATATTGGTGCATTTAAAAATGACGATGAAAAGAAAACACAAAAAGTAAGATTTGAACTAGAAGGATCTGGTTTTGAATTTGACTATGATAAAGGTGAAGTACTAGCAGCAAAACTACTTGGAACAAAAGCTTATACAGATGCAAAATTCTCTGTAACAGTAATAGATGCAACAACAATTGAAGCAACAATTAAAGCAAATGATTTAAAAGCAACACAAAGAGGTGCCCTTACACTTACAGGTATTAAAGTAAGAGCAACTAAAGACGCAGCTTATGGTGATGTCAATGTAATCGTAAGTGGTGACCTGAATGATTCAACAGAAGTACTTGTAGCAAAATACGGAGACTACAGTACAGAACTTAAAGTAGCAAAAGAGTACACAGCAGTAGCAGGACAAAAACTTAAAGACATCGAGTTTACATTATCTGAAACAGTAGCTGATTCCTTAAATGGAAATAGAGAAACAATATTCTCATTCCCAGAAGGCGTAACAATTGATACAGTATCAGTTATTAAAGCAGAAGGTCTTCAAGACAAAGCAGATGCACCAGTTGCAAGTATCGTAAAAGATGATGATACCAATACGAACCAATTTAAAGTGAAATCTATTGCATCTGATAGTAAGAGCAAAACAGCTATCACATTTAAAGCAACATTGAATGTACCAGCTTCTTTTGCTAAAGATCTTGATCTTTCAGCAGAAGGTAGATCAATTGAAGGTAAAAAAGAAGTTAAAGTAGCAACAGTAACAGCACCAGCTACAGTAGAAATAACATCTGCAACCGTTAAAGTAGGGATAGCAAAACAAATAGGTGGAAAAGTTGTTATTAAAGAAACAGAAAAAGGTAGCCTGTCAGCAGGAAAAATGTTCCTTGCTATAGATGATAGTGACTTTAACTACACAGCAGCACCAGAAGTAAAAGTTACAGAAGGTAACCTTAAAATAGATTCAAAAGCTAAAATTGTAAAAGGTGGTATTGAAGTTACTGTAACAGGTAAAAGTACAGCACCTTCAACACTTGAAATTAACGGCGGAGAACTTAAAGTTAATGGTTATGTACCAGAAGGAACATACACAGTAAAGGTTGGAGGACCAGCACTTTCAGTCCATTCAGCAGCTACTTTATGGGATGCTAAAAAAGTACAACACGAAGATATTGATGCAATTGTAGAACAAGACTTTATCTTTGTAGGATCAAAAGAAGAAGCAAATAAACCAAATAAATCTACATTTGTAATTGGAAAATCTAATTACACAGTAAATGGCGAAGAAAAAACAATGGATACACCAGCTTATATTTCAGGTGGGCGTACAATGTTACCAGTTCGTTATGTAGCAGATGCTCTAGGAGTAGACCCTAGCCAAATCCTATGGGATGGCCCAACTAAAACTGTAACAATTCTTGCAGAGCGCGTCGTTCAAATTAAACTTGGAAGCAAATCAATGCTCATTAACGGTGCAAATGTACCAATGAGTTCAGCAGCAGAAATGAAAAATAGCCGTGTATTTGTTCCAGTAGCAGAAATTGCAAGAGCTTTAGGTGCAAACGTAGCATGGGACGACATGACAAAAACAGCTAGCTTTAACTAAATAGGGTCAATGTGGTAATAATATAAGGTTATTGCCGTATTACCAGGGAGGATATTCTAAGCTACATAATTTTTGATTAATCATCAAAGGTTACTACGCTGAAGATATCCTCCTTTTATTCGTCTAAATAAGGTTTTAAATATATATCAAATAGGGTATACTTATAGATAAGTAAGGAAACCTTATATAATTAGAAAAGGAAGTGAGATAATGGAGTTTGTTAGGACTATTATAAATAGTGAAGAATTGACAGGCATTATTGATATTCCAGAGTCATTAAAATATAAGCTAGTAGAAATATTAATATTACCGTGTGAAGATAAAAGCAAGCAAATGCCAATATATGAAACATCTAAAAAAGCAAGGGGAATTCTTGCTAGTTACAAAAATTTGGATTTAATACAAGAAGAAGAAAAAGCGTTTGAAAAGGCAATGGTAAGCAAACATGATAATAGTTGATGCAAATGTAATATTAAGATACTTACTTCAGGATATAGAGGAGTTATTTGGGAAAGCAGTTAAAGTAATTGAGGATGAAGATATTTATATACCTAATGAAGTAATGGCTGAGGTAGTGTATGTCCTTGAAAAAGTGTATAAAGTAGACAGGGAAGATATAGAAAAGACACTTATGAGTCTGATTAGCTATACTAATATTAAAGTAGATAATAAAGATTTGATAAAAACAGCTTTGCAATTATTTTCAGTTAGAAGATTAGACTTTGTAGATACTTTGCTGTTTGCATATAACAAGGTGGAAGATTACGAAGTTATCACATTCGACAGAAAGCTAAACAAAGTAATTGAGCGTAATAAATAAGGTTATTTCCAATAATTCAGGCAGGTATGTCACCAGCTCTGTAGCCCTTAAACATTAAAGGGTTGCTAAGCCGATGATATGCCTGCTTTATTTTGAATTACAGTATAAATTACAAGAATGTAATATAGTACTTTGCCAATTTATGCTATAATATGTCATAAGGGGATAGGCCTCTTAGGAAATAAAGTTACAATGAGTATCTAAATGAGAATGAAAAGATAACCATAATAAGGAGGAAACGAATATGAAATTACGTCAAAAATATGCAGCAGTAATAGCAGCAGCAATGATAGCGGCATCAGTCCCTACATTTGCAGCATCAACCAACGGGGTGAGTAAGTTTGTCACAGTAGCTAAAGATGCCACATTGGAAGGACTACTAGCTCCTCACTTTAAACTTGAACTTGAAGATAAACTAGATGCAGGTGATACATTCTATCTTCACTTAGAAAATGCTGAGTGGGTAAAAGATGTTGAAAAGAAATTAAGCAACGATGAAAACTTTACATTTATCCGTGAGAGTAAAACGGAATTAAGGGTAAAGGCAACTAAAAATATACGTGCAAGCAAAACAGCACACCAAATTCCACTCTTTACAGTAGCCACAGGTGGTGAGGCCACACTAGTAGTGGAATCTAATGGCACAGCAGTTACAAATGGAAAATATGCCTTTGCAGTAACAGAAGGCACAAAAGGTAAAGTAACAGTAGGAGCACTTAAAGGATTTGCAGAATCAGGAGAGATTTCTACCATTACAATTGAAGAACCATACATCGGAGCATTCAAGAGTGATAAGGATCAGTTCCTAAAACTCGAAGTAAAAAGCAAAGGGATTGAGTTAAACTACAATAAGGGTGAAGTCCTTAAAGATGTATTAGTTGGAACTAAATCTCATAGAGATGCAAAATTCTCAGGAACCGTCCTAGATGCAACGACTATTGAAATCAAAATTCCTAAAAACAGCCTAGCAGCTACCCAAAGAGGAGAGCTTGAGCTAACAGGGATTCAAATGAAAGCCACTAAAGACACACCTTACGGTGAGGTTACAGTAGCTCTTAAAGGAGACTTCGTAGAAGACACAACATTAGTTGTGGCAAATCATAGCGACTACGGCGCAGAAATAAGCATAGCGAAAGAATATGCAGCAGTAGCAGGCCAAAAGTTAAAAGACATTGAGTTTACTTTAACTGAAACTGTTCCTAATTCCATACAAGGCACAAGAGAAACTGAATTTACCTTCCCAGAGGGAGTTACCATTGATACAGTTGTCATTAGTAAGTCTGAAGGAACTCAAAAAGGTAAAGCAGCACCTGTTGTAACGATTAATCAAGACAAAAATAAAAACACCAATGAATTTAGAGTTTCTTCTATAATAGGGGACCCAGGTAAAAGTGTTTCGATAACATTTAAAGCAACCCTTGAGATACCAATAACTTTTAACAAGGATATTGTGCTACTCATGGGCGGCGCATCTCTTCAAAAAGAAAAAGAAGTCCTTGTGGCTAAAGTAGAAACACCAGTGGCTGTTCAAGTAACACCAGCAAGAGTTAAAGTAGGACTTGCCAACCAAACAGGCGGAGCCGTTACTTTAACAGAAACAAAAGCAGGTAACATGGCTAAAGGCAAGATTTTCCTTGCACTTGAGGAATCTACTATGCGATATAGTAAAGCGCCTACAGTTGAAGTAACTAAAGGAGACCTTAGAGTAGATGGCGCAGAAGTCGTAGCAGGTGGAATTGAAGTTACAATTACCAATGCAAGTAGAGAAGCTTCAACACTTGTAATAAGCGGCGGAGAAATTACAGTCGATAGAACAGTGCCAGATGGTAGCTTTTATGTACAGGTAGGTGGGCCAGCTCTTTCTACTTTCTCAGCAGATACATTATGGAACCAAGCAGAGGCAAAACACAATGATATTGATGCAGTTATAGAAGCAGGCTTTATTACTGTCGGTAATATAGATGCAGAAGAGCCTACTAAAGCAATTAACACAGCATCATTTAAAATAGGCCAAGCAACTTATACAGTGAATGGTGTAGAAATAGCAATGGATGCGGTTCCATATATCTCAAACTCAAAAACAATGCTACCAGTTCGTTATGTAGCTGATGCCCTAGGCATCGACCCATCACAAATCGTTTGGGACTCAGGAACTAAAACAGTAACAGTCCTTGCGGACAAAGTAATACAAATCGAATTAGGCAAAAAAGAAATGATTGTAGACCAAGTCGTATTACCAATGGCAACACAAGCAGAAATGCAAAATAACCGTGTGTTTGTTCCAGTAGCAGAGATTGCAACAGCGCTCGGAGCAGAAATAAATTGGGACAGCGCGAACAAAATAGCCACATTTAACTAAGTTAAACCGGCCCTTTTGTTTCAATTGTTGCTCTAACATTACAAAACTATTACAAATGGGCCAATACCATTGACGAGAATAAATTACCAATGCTATAATCAAATAGAAAACGGGATATGAATAATATTCCAATATGTACTTAGTACAAAATATGAGGAGGAGAAAGAATATGAAAATGCGTAAAAAATTAGCAGCATTATTAGCAGCGGCAATGATCGCTTCAGTAATGCCAATGTCAGTATTTGCTGACTCAACAAACAGAGTTGACAAAGTAGTAACAGTGGAGAAGGATAAGAACATTGGGGGAACATATGCTCCAGAATTAAAAGTTACAATGAAGGATAAGCTTACACCAGGTTTATCATTTTACTTGGAGTTAACGGGTGCAGAATGGGCGCCAATGTCCACCGATGAGGTGACAATAGTTACAACAGCTACAACAGCAGGTGGTATAAGTTTTACTCCTCCTACTGAAACTTGGGTTAACAGTAATAATGCGTTAGTTGGAAAATTAGGAGCAGCATTTGTAGGTCAAACTATTACTGATAGTCCTGAAGATGTTAGACTTCGAAATGCGGCTATAGCAGAAGCTACAAAAGTAGCTGAAAAGAAAGGTAAAGAAGCAAATGTAGATGCTACTTACACTGAAAAAGCATCATATAACAGACCAGTAAAAGCAGTAACATTTACTTTGCCAGCAAAAGTAGGTACAAGTGCAACATTTGAAGCTTACAGAGAAAATGATAAAACGATGGCGATAAAATTAGTAACTGGTACATTCGGTGCAGAGGATGAGTTTAAATTCCCACTTCTTGCTAAAGTTACAGGTTCAGAAGCAATCGTTAATGTTAGAAAGCACGATACAGAAGTAAGTAATAGTGAGCATGTATTTGCAGTATCAGATGCAGCAAAAGCAAAAGTAGTTGTAGGAAGTGTTCCAAACTTCTACAGAACTACTTCAATTGCAGACATCACAATTGAAGAATTATATGCAAACGCTGTAAATGAAGTAAAAGATGGAGAAAGATGGTTTACTCTTGAATTAAGAGATACAGATTTTACATTTGCTGTTCCTGGTAAGGACGCAAAACTTGTAGGTGAAAGAGCTTACAGAGAAATAGAGTTTAAATTAGATACAAACTATCCAGGCATAGGTAGTACAGATACTCCTATATGGGAGTTAAGTAACGATAAAACAAGGTTAGGAATTAGAATACCAAAAGTAACTGGAGTACAACGTGAAAGAGGTAACTTCGTTCTTAAAGGTATAGAAGTTATAGCAGCTAGAGACGCTAGAAATGGTGAAGTTAAAGCAGTTATCGACAGTAAGGAGCTTTTCGGAAAAGAAACTATTACAATCGCTAACCGTGGAGACTACAAAACAAAACTTGATGTACCAAAAGACTGGAAATATGAAGTAGTTGCAGGTAAGGAAAAAGAAGTTAAATTCATCTTAAGTGAAGAATTAGCAAACTCTTTAGTAGGAAGAAGACCAGTTACATTTACATTTGATCAAGGTGTTAAAATCAAGACAGATGTAAGCGCAAGTTCAAAAGATTGGACAAAAGACAAAGCAGATTATATCCTATGGGGTGGAAGTGAATCAGAGCTAAACAAATTAATTGATGCTGTAGATAAGGCAGTAGATCCAACAACATTAGCTAAAGCTCAAGCAGCATTATATAAACATGTATATAGATATGACAATGTAGTAACTGGCAGACCAGGGGAAACAGAAATAAGTGTAAATAAAGATATTATATCTGTTAAAGGTGACGATGTTACAGATAAAGGTGATTGGAGTACGGAATTAAACCGTGTTCATATTGCAAAAGACAGACAATCATTTACAGTAGATTTCTTTGAAGTTATTCAAGATAAAGCTGGGAAATATACTTTTACAACAACACTTTTAGTTCCGGCTAGCGTTACAGGCGACATTAAGGTAGCAGTTGCAGGTAGTGGCGTTACAGAAGAGGAAATCGTAATTCTTAAAGCAGAAGCTCCTGTAACAGTAGACACTGCTGGAATGGATGTTAAGGTTGGACTTAAAGAAATTGAAACAACAGGTAAGATTACAATTAAAGAAACAGCTAAAGAAAGAATTGCTCAAGGTAAAGATATCGTTCTTGATATAGCTGATCAGGATTATGGTCTTAAGATCAAATCATTTAAAGCAACTGTAGTTGCAGGTGACCTTGTACTTGCAGATAGAAAAGTAACTGATGTTGGTGGACTTGAAGTTAAACGTGTAAGTACAGAGCCATCAACAATTGAAATTACAGATATTGTAATGTCAACAGACCGTACAGTTCCAGAAGGAAAATATGATTTCTTAATTGGTGGTAGTGCAATCTCAAGTATTACAGGAAGAAGAGAATTCGCTAAGAATGATCACTTTGAAATAGATCCTGTAGTAGTAGTTAAAGATTTCATCAACATTACAACAAAGAACACTGAAGACATCTCAGGAAATGCAAATACTGCAGAAGTTAAATTTACAATTGGTACTGGTAAATACCTTGTAAACGGTGAAGAAAAAACTATGGATGCACCTGCATACAATAAAAATGGAAACACAATGGTACCAGTTCGCTACGTAGCGAAGGCACTAGGTGTTACAGAAGACAAAATTACTTGGAATGGTGCAACTCAAACTGCAACAATTATTGCAGACAAAGTAGTTCAAGTTAAAATTGGAAGCAAAGATATGAACATCAATGGTGTAAGTGTACCAATGGATGTATCAGCTGAGCTTACAGACACAAGAACTTATGTTCCAATGGGCGCTATTGCAAGAGCTCTTGGCGTAACAGTTGAGTGGGATAACACAAACAAAACAGCAACATTTAACCCAGCTAAATAATTTTAGCGAGTTAAAACAGACTCCTTCGGGAGTCTGTTTTTTTATGTGATAGGAAAGTTTTGCTTTCCTATCACATGATACCGTGTCTGACACATCCTTTCAGGGACTTTTGCAACCAAAGTTGTGTGTCCCTGAAAGGATGTGTCAGACACCTTTTTTTGTTACATAAAGGTAATTCTGTTAGGCAACAAAATGTGTTATAATGACACTAAGAACCTATAAGAAAGAGTGATACAATGAATCATCATACAGAATATGAAGGCAAGAGAAGTAAAGTGACCTGGCCACTAGCCATTATATTGGCGGTTGTTCCGCTAATTGTACGCCTAAGAGAACTAAAACTTCCCCAAGCTACAAAGCAGTTTTGGGACAATGGATCGGGGACCTATGCTGACTTTTTTAGTATTAACAAAGTTATAGTGCTAGGGATACTAACCTTAATAGGAGTCATATTCTTTATTAAAGAATACATAGAAGGTTCCCCTTATCGTCATACAAAATTAGAAACAAAAACATGTAAAAACAAAATCGTATATAGCCTTTTGGGCATCTATACTTTTTTTGCAATCCTTTCTACAGTCATGGCGAAACAAGGGGAAAAGATAGTGGCACTTGTAGGTGTGCCAGGTCGGTACGAAGGGCTCATTACTATTTTATTTTATGTAGCCAGTATGATCTTAGCTATGTACGTGGCTCAAGAGTGGTGGAATATTAAGTCGATCTACAAGATATTTATCCTAGGGGCCTTTGTTTTAGGACTCATTGGCGTTGGACAGTTTTTAAAAGTAGACTTTTTCCAGTTAGATGGCGGTAAAGCTTTAATTTTACCAGCAAAGTACTTACACCTTGCCGATCAGATTAACTTTGCCTTTAATTCTAATGCTGCTTATACAGTCTATGCAACATTATTTCACGCTAACTATGTAGGAAGTTATACGGCTATGCTAATGCCTATTAGTCTCGTGGCTATGGCATACACGTTTTTATATAACAAAGATAAGGAAAAAAGATTTTACGCAACCATATTTGCCCTTACAATGATTATTACTTGGTTTGCCTGTCATTCTCGTGGTGGACTCGTTGGTGGTGGCTTTGCTCTTTTATTAATTTTAATATTATTATATCCTTATGTAATAAAAACCAAAGTGCACTTAAGTATAGTGAGTACTTTAATTGTAATAGTTGCTATTTTATTTAATATAATCTCAGGTGGTACCATTGGGGCTCAATTAATCTCACTACCCAAAGAAGTTGGAAAGCTTTTGGCTTCTGATGTTTCTGAAGTAAAACAAATAGAAGATATTAAACTAGAACAAAATGCTGTTGAAATTAGTTCTAACCTACCTTTTATTCGTATTGAAAAAGATGGAAATGATTATGTATTAAAAACGCAAGAAGGCGCGGTTATCCCTATTTCTGATATAGATGGCACAATCGTCCCTCAAGATACGGCTTACACAGGGATGCATATTTTAAAAACTTCTGCTGAAGGCTTTAGGGTTATGATTGCGAATCCTCAAATAGGAGCAACCTATCCACTAGACTTTACAGAAACAGATGCTGGCATGCGTATAATAGGGTCTAATGGAAACTTGTTAACCATTGAACCCATTGAAAAATGGGGTTTTAGAGGAAAAGAACGGGTGGGAAGTTCAAGAGGCTATATATGGTCTCGTACCCTTCCTATGATGAAAGATACATGGTTAGTTGGGTATGGACCCGACACCTACTCACTTCATTTCCCCCAACATGATGTCATAGGGAAAATTAATGCCTATGATACAGCTAGAATTAATGTGGATAAGCCACATAACTTATATTTACAAATCATAGTGTCTACTGGGTTCGTATCACTACTAGCATTTATTGGCTTATTTATAACCTACTTCATCCTATGGCTCAAACATATGAAAGCAACGCCTAAAGATGATATTCGTAGATGGATGAGTATGGGGATATTTGTAGCTATTTGTGGCTATTTGATAGCAGGTTTATTTAATGATAGTGTTGTGTCAGTTGCCCCAGTTTTTTGGGTGCTATGGGGACTGGGGATGGGCCTTACAGGTGTAGGACCTACAGCAGCAGAATAAAAAAGGACGTGTTTTATGGATTTATCAATTATTATTGTAAGTTATAATACTCAGGATTTACTGCGCCAAACCATACAGTCGGTCATAGATACAACACATAAGATTAAATATGAGATAATTGTATCAGACAATGATTCATCAGACGGTAGTCCTTTAATGGTGGAACAGGAATTCAAAGAAGTTAAGCTCATTAAAACAGGGGCAAACTTAGGGTTTTCAAAAGGGAATAATATAGGGATTAAAGAAGCAAAGGGGAGATATATACTATTACTTAATTCAGATACCGTTGTGAAGGGAAACTGCTTAGATGAGTGTGTAAGGTACATGGACCAGCATAATGAAATAGGGGTACTAGGGTGTAAGATTGTGTTGCCGAGTGGGAAGTTAGATCATGCTTGCAAGAGGGGATTTCCAACTCCCCAAGCTTCCCTATACTATATGCTTGGACTCTATAAAGCTTATCCCAATAACCCTAAATACGGAGCCTACTGCGCGGCTCATCTTGGGGAAGATGAAGTGGGGGAAGCAGATGCTCTAATGGGGGCATTTATGATGCTACCTAGAGCTGTTATTGATGAGGTAGGAGGTCTAGATGAGGCATTTTTTATGTACGGGGAAGACCTTGATTGGTGTTACCGCATTAAAGAGGCTGGCTATAAGGTTATGTATTACCCTAAAGAATATATTGTTCATCACAAAGGATCCTCAAGTAAAAAGAAACGAATCAAGACCATCTATGAATTTCATAGGGCTATGATTCTTTTTTATAATAAGCATTACCGAAAAAAGCATAATCTTATAGTCACATTAGGCGTATATTTTGGGGTTGTAGCCCGAATGATCATGACATATATAGTGAATTTATGGAGAAAATGAGGTGAAAAATGATTAGGAAAAATCAAAAGTATTTTAACCGGCTTGGGGTTGTCTTAGATATAGGTGTCCTTATATTTTCAATGCTCCTTTCTTGGTGGATTCGTTTTAGTAGTGGACTTATGTATGCATCGGATGCAGGCTTTTTGCAGGTAAAGTATTATATCTTGCCTGCCCTTCTTATGATACCCGTATATATGATCTTATACCTGGCACTTAAACTCTACACGCCAAAGCGTATTAGGGCCTTCTATAATGAAGTTGGCAGTATTGTCCAGGCTAATATAATAGGAATTCTCATTTTTACAATGATTTTGTTTATTTTTGAGAAAAACAACTATTCACGTAAGTTATTATTAGTTTTTGCTATTACAAATACAGTTGTTATGATTCTAGAGCGTTATGCAGTAAGGCTATTTATAAGAAATCTAAGAAAAAAGGGGTATAATAAAAAACATATTTTGTTACTGGGATATAATTCTCTGGGAGAAGAGTTTTTAAAGCGAATTATTTCAAATAAAGATCTAGGGTATCGCCTGATTACTGTTTTAGATGAAAAAGAAAAAGATCGAAGCAGTGTATGTAATCAGGAATTAATTAAGCAAGCTGGCGGAAAAGTAATGTCCGTAGGCCAAAGCAAACGAGAAGTTTGGGTAGGGGATTTAGAGCAATTAGAGGGGTATTTGGAAAAATTTGAAGTAGATGAGATTTTTATTGCCCTTAAAATAACCCAATATGAAAGGCTGGGAAAGATACTTGAAATTGCTGAAAAACAGGGAACTAGGGTCAATATAATCCCTGCATATTATAAATATGTGCCATCTAAATCCAATATAGAAGAGTTAGATGGGATGCAGATCATTAACTTAAGATACATACCACTTGATCATTTGGGCAATAGGATGATGAAAAGAGGACTGGATATTTTAATCTCTTTACTGGCCATTATGATAGCATCACCCATTATGATTGTAACAGCGCTTATGGTTAAGTTTACCTCAAAGGGGCCTGTTTTATACCAACAAGAAAGAATTGGCCTTAATAAAAAGCCATTTATGATGTATAAGTTTCGTTCCATGAAAGAGCAAAAAGCAAAAGATGAAAAGACTCAGTGGACGGTTCAAAATGATCCTCGGAAAACAAAAATTGGGACATTAATTAGAAAGACAAGTATTGATGAATTACCCCAGTTTTTCAATGTTCTTAAAGGGGATATGAGTATCATAGGACCAAGGCCTGAAAGGCCTTATTTTGTAGAACAATTTAAGGAAGAAATCCCTAAGTATATGATTAAACATCATGTAAGGCCAGGTATTACAGGATGGGCCCAGGTTAATGGTTGGCGCGGGGACACTTCTATTGAGAAAAGAATCGAATGTGATATTTATTATATTGAAAACTGGAATGTGTGGCTGGATATGAAAATTATATTTTTAACCATATTAAATGGGTTTGTTAATAAAAATGCATATTAAATGTATATTAAATTATAAGGCATAGGCCACAGGGGTAAAAGGATTATGGTATAATAAGACAGTAGATCATAATTAATTCATACAACTAATCATGTGATAGAAATAGGAGGGAATTAATGAAGAAGCTAGTGTTAGGATTTTTAATGGTAGGTAGTATAGTGGCGGTACCCGTCAATAGTTTTGCGGCAACCAATAATAATGTTACTTACATTAATGAAGGTAAGGTAGACAAGGTTACAACAGGTCAAATAAGTATTGATAATTCTTATTATGATTTAAAACCAGGTTCATTTTTTAAACTAGAATTAATTAACGCAGAATTTGATTTGGATGAGAATGATAAGGCATTTGTGCGTTCCAGTTATATTGAATTTAGTGAAGATAAAAAAACATCTATTATTGGTATGGTTAAGGATAACGTAACAGAAGGTGGAAATATTGGTATTTTGTTTAGCACTAAACTCCTGGGGGGAGAGGCTAAACTAGTTATTGACTCATTTGATTCAGGCATAAGCTCAGGAACTTATGTTTACGCAATTGCAGGTGATGTTGCGACTTATTATGAGGGCAAAGTGGAAAAATTGGAACCTGTGTTTTTAGAAGTAGAGTCTATCTTACCACCCATTGTTATTAAAGAAACAGTAAATGCTGCCTTTAGAACAGCTCAAACCTATAATAAGGATAAAGAATTTTTAAAATTAGAAATAGTAGACCCACAGTTTCAATTTCGTAATGCAACTCCTAGAGATTGGGTTCAATTTGTTGTAGAAGACGATGAAGGAAATAGTGTCAGATACCGTGAAGGCCAAGAGGCAGAAGTACATTTTGATCAAGGTAGGAATATTATTACCTTTAAACAAGAAGACAATGAAATCTTTAACCTCAAGGGCCGGAATTATAAAGTAACTATTGAGAATTTAAAAATACGGTCAATGGATTCAGAACAACTAAAGTCCGATGTTGAAATAAAAATAAGTGGTTCATTAGTTGACGATCAAAAACTTAAAGTGGCTTATCAAAAAGCCCAAGAGCCAGTAAAACCAGAAGTTCAAGAACCAGAAATCAAAGAACCAGAAGTCCAAAAACCTGAAATTCCAGTGGTGCCAGAGCCCATACCTGTAAATAAGGTAAAAGTAGAATTTACAGAAGGCAGCCAAACCTACAAGCTAGATGGCACCCCCTATCCTATTGATGCAAAAGCTTATGTATCAAAGCATAATAGAATTATGGTACCTGTTCGCTACCTTTCCCAGGCATTAGGCGCAGAAGACGCAGATGTCAGTTGGAATGGAACCACAGGCATTGTAACCATCAAAGGCGATAATAATGTAACCATTGATACAAGAAAAAAACAAGTCACTAGTAACTATAATGTGACAACCCTATCCGATATACAAATAATAAAAGGCAGAACCTTTGTACCCGTTGGAGAAATAGGCAAAGCCCTTGAGATGAAAGTCTACTGGGATAAGGAAAAAAGAACAGCAATCTTTAACTAAAGAAGGGGACGGTTAATCAAATCAGGCAGGCAATTCGGGGACGGTTAAGCAGTTTAGGTAGTATTTAACTATGAAAGTTAATTAACCGTCCCCAAGAACTTAACTATCAAAGTTGATTAACCGTCCCCAAAAAGGAGGCACTAAAACATGAAAAAAACAAGAAAATTTTTAGCAAGGAGTATAGCCCTCGTGACAGGTATGGTCATGATGGCAACAACGACATTATTTGCTTCACCAATGAAGGACGTACCAACGAACCACTGGGCATATAGTGAGATAATGGAGATGCAAAAGCGAGGGCTTTTAGTAACGAGTAGCCAAGGAGAGTTTTTCCCTAATAATTATGTTACATACTTTGAGTTTAGCCAGATTTTAGCAAAGGCAACGGGGTACCAAGATGCTAAAATTAATCCGAATATAGACCCAGCTCTTAAAAAAGCCATTGATAGTAACTATGAAAAACAAAAGGCTACTATTGAAGCACAGCAAAAGAACTATAAATACTGGCAAAAAGAAGCCAATGGGGAAATAGCTTATTTGCTTGGAAAGGGTTATTTGCAAAAAGAAGAATTAGGAAAATTTATGTCTACAAGTACATCAGGTGAAGAAAGCAAACGTGGTGTAAGAAAGCAAGAAGCAGCTATATATTTAGTTCGTATTTTGCACAAGGCTGAAACTGCAAAGGATGAATATGTATCGACTGGATTTACAGATGAGGCGAAAATGGAAGCAGCTTCCCGCCCTTATATTGCTTATATGAAAAAGATAGGTATTGTACACGGGAATCCAAAAGGTGAATTTGGACCCACAGAGCCTATTACGAGGGCGACATTATCTAAGATGTTAATGGATGCACTTAAAGTTAAAGAAGGCTCAGTGACAACACCAACAACGCCAACAACACCAAAAGAGCCAACAAATCCAACACAACCAAGTCTGCCAACAGACAAAGCTCTAGAAGGAAAGTTTACCAAGATGATTAGCAAAGGTACTCAGGGCTACTATGTTGTTTTAGAAGTAGAACCAGGCAAGACCCATACTTATTCTATAGAAACCACAGCATCTGTGGTTGATAAAAATGGCATAGCAATATCCTTGTCAGATCTTAAATCTAAAATAGATACTAAAGGGGATAGAGATGTGGTTGTTACATCTCAAGTTGAAATGATTGGAACCACAGAATACATTACTAAAGTAAAGATTCTTGATGGACCGGATAATTTAACACCTCCCGTTATACAAAAACCAGAAGAAGAAAAGCCTGAGAGGCCAGTAAGACCTCAAGAGCCTACAAGACCAGAG
>DUUM01000015.1 GCA_012841565.1 Candidatus Epulonipiscium sp.
AGCCTAAACTACTGATTGCTGATGAGATTAGTTCTATGCTAGATGCTTCTACAGAGGCAAATGTAATCCGGCTTTTAAAAGGATTACAAAACAGCAAAGGATTTAGTATGCTGTATATCACCCATGATTTAGCCGTTGCTAGAAAAATTGCTGACCGGGTCTATGTGATGCATGAGGGGAAGATAGTAGAAGAAGGGATGGCTTGTGATATATTTGATGCTCCATGTGTTGGTTATACAAAGATGCTTATGGCACAAGGATTTAAACATTCAATAACACACCTTTAAGAAAGTTTATTCTTTCCTAAAGGTGTGTTATAATTTATTAGGAAAGAATTGTAGTTGAGGTCAGAAAAAAGTAGTCCCTCTCGGAACTACTCTATCTGAGCTCAATTGCAATTTTTCCTATTGAACAATAGTCGCGGAAGTGAAGCGAGTACTATGGGGATTCAAAGATCCGGTTTTTCGGGTTAAAAATTTACAAATCGTATTTCAGATGAAACATCCCAGTATTATATGTACGAAAACATAAAAAAGTACATGCTTCGCAACCCCACCACGTGGAGTTTTTAAAATTATAAGTTAGCAATGAATTATTCTCGTTTATGAAAAAGACGGTATGATTTTATATGTTGACTACCGCAATTGGGGCAACAAGAGATATCGATGTTAAACAATTCTTTTATAATCTGCGCTGTAGATAATCCTTCAAGGAGTGATTTGGTATAACTTCCCTTTACCAGGTTTCTGCAGATTTGAAGCTTAACCTTTTTAGACCGGTTACTGAGTATCCCGTAGTGCCTAATACGGACAAAACCTTTGGGTAACACATGCATAAGAAATCTACGAATGAATTCAACAGGATCCAGTATCATAGTGGTATTACATTTGTTTTTATAATCCTTTATACGAAAGGTAATGCCACTAGGCGTTATACTTAGAACCCTTGCGTTTGAAATAGCAACCTTATGTGTGTAGCGTCCTAGATACTCAATAACATTTGATGCCCCTTTAAAAGCTTCTTTGATATGAGGAATCCATTCTTTTTTATAGAGAATAGAAAGTAGCTCTTTAAAGTTATAAGAGTTTCTGTATTTAGAAGAGCCGCCAGTAAATGTAAGACTATTATTTCTATAAAGGGTATTCAAAGCATCCAAAAACTTACCTCTAAAAATCCTTGAAACAACACGAATAGGAAAAAGAAAGTCATCCTTTGAGGCTAAAAATCTTAACTCTTTTGTAAGCCCACCACCAAGCACTATACAGTGAAGGTGAGGATGGTAAGACAAAGATTCTCCCCAAGTATGAAGAATACTCATGAAGCCAATCTCAGCACCAAGATGACGTGGATCCTTTGAAAGTTTAGTTAATGTTTCAGCACTTGCTTTGTAAAGTAGGCCATATAAAAGTTTTTTATTCGTATAAAAAAGAGGATTTAGTTCAGAAGGAACCGTAAAAACAATATGAAAATATGGGGCATTTACAACTTCTGATTTACGCTTATCAATCCACTTTTCTTTGACAAGGCCCTGACAACAAGGACAGTGACGATTCCGGCAAGAATTATAATGAACATGATGAGACCCGCAATCATCACAAATATTTATATTTCCGCCAAGGGCAGCAGTTTTACAGCTGATAATGGCTCTGGCAACTTTATCTAATTCATAATCAAGGCCATAGGTATCTAGGTAATCCTTATAAAAGCGAGTAAAAACATCTTGGATTTGGTAACTCATAAATCTGCCTCATAGTCAAAGGGACTCTGAATATCAAAGGGATGATTTTTGGCTAGATG
>DUUM01000146.1 GCA_012841565.1 Candidatus Epulonipiscium sp.
ATATAAACACTAGCATAAGCAAAGGATTTGAAATATCGTATGAAAAAATTAGTTGTTGGAATACTTGCACACGTAGATGCTGGGAAGACGACTTTATCAGAAAGCATGCTTTATTTAAGCGGTAAAATTAGAAAATTAGGAAGGGTAGATAAGCAAGATGCTTATTTGGATACGGATGAGCTAGAAAGGGCCAGAGGGATTACTATTTTTTCTAAGCAAGCTGTGTTTGAAATCGGCCATACTCAGCTAACTTTGTTAGATACCCCAGGCCATGTGGATTTTTCAGCTGAAATGGAGAGAACCCTTCAAGTATTAGACTATGCCATTTTAGTAATTAGCGGGGCAGATGGCGTCCAAGGACATACTCAAACCTTGTGGCGTCTACTTGCCATGCACCAAATACCTGTATTTATATTTGTTAATAAAATGGATCAGCAAGGGACAAATAAAACAAAACTAATGAAAGAATTAAAAAAGGACCTGGGTGATGGCTGTACTAATTTTGAGCAAGAAAGCACCGAGGATTTTTATGAAGAATTGGCCATGTGCGATGAATTGCTAATAGAGGCCTATTTAGAAACAGGCCATATTGATACCATGCAGATTAGCAGGGCTATTAAGGAGCGTAAAATATTTCCATGTTTTTTTGGGTCTGCCTTACGATTAGAAGGTGTTGAACTCTTTATGCAGAGCCTTGTAAAATATACGAGTAGCTTTTTATATCCAAAGGAATTTGGGGCAAAGATATTTAAGATCACCAGGGACCAACAGGGGAATCGCCTTACTTATATGAAACTTACAGGAGGAAGCCTGAAGGTAAAAGACTCATTAACCAATGGCATTTGGCAAGAGAAAATAAATGAGATCCGTATTTATTCAGGGGAGAGATATGAAGCTGTCAATCAGGTAGAGGCGGGGCAGATATGCGCCGTAACAGGACTTACTCAAACCGGGCCAGGAGAAGGTTTGGGAATAGAGGAGAGCTCAGCCCCGCCCATATTAGAACCCGTATTATTTTATCAAATCTTACTCCCAGAAGGTTGTGATCCAAGGAGTATCCTTCCTAAGCTCTATGAATTAGAGGAAGAGGAACCTGAATTACATATTGTCTGGAATGAAGAGCTTGAGGAAATCCAGGCTCAGGTAATGGGAGAGGTACAAATTGAAATTTTACAAAGTCTGATAAAAGAGCGGTTTGATACGGAGGTTATATTTGATTCAGGAAAAGTTGTTTACAAAGAAACCATTCTCGATAAAGTAGAAGGTGTGGGGCACTTTGAACCACTACGGCACTACGCAGAGGTCCACTTATTACTAGAGCCAGGAAAGTTAGGAAGTGGGCTGGAGTTTGTATTAGGATGTAGCGAAGACATACTGGATAAAAGCTGGCAACGACTTATATTATCCCATCTAAAAGAAAAAACCCATAAAGGGGTACTCACGGGTTCAGGGATTACGGATATGAAAATCACCCTGCTAGCAGGTAGAGCTCATAAAACCCATACAGAAGGTGGGGACTTTAGAGAAGCTACCTACCGGGCGGTACGTCAAGGTTTAAAACAAGCAAAATCGGTATTATTAGAGCCTTATTATGATTTTAGGCTAGAGCTCCCTGAGAAAATGGTGGGACGAGCCATGACAGATGTGGAGCAAATGCATGGCACATCTGAAATTTTAAAAATAGAGGGTGACCAGGTAGTGCTTGTAGGGAGTGCTCCGGTTGTTACCATGAGAAATTATCATCAAGAGCTAATAGCTTATAGCAAAGGCTATGGTAGATTATTTTTTAATGTTAAGGGATATGCACCTTGTCATAATCCACAGGAAATCATAGAAGATATTGGATATGATTCAGAAAGGGATATAGATAATCCAACAGCTTCTGTGTTTTGTAAGCAAGGAGCTGGGTTTTTGGTTAGCTGGGATCAGGTGAAAGATTATATGCATATTGAAAGCCAGTTTCAACAAGAGGAAAAGGGTTTATCAAAAGAAGTTCCCCAAAATAAAGATATACCTATTAGCAAAAGGGGAATGAGTCTGGAAGAAATAGATCGGCTTATTAAGAGCACCTATTCTGCTAATCAAGGAAGGAAAACCAGGTGGAAAAAGCCCAAGATAGTCCGTACAAGTTATAATAGTCCTACCCCTTACGTGAGTGAAACAAAAGACAAGTATCTCCTTGTGGATGGTTATA
>DUUM01000147.1 GCA_012841565.1 Candidatus Epulonipiscium sp.
TAATTAAATTTTACAGGATAATTTGTATGTTGGGAAGAGGTATTTATATCTCTTCCCTTATTTATTTGTTTTTTGCCTACTTAAATTATACTCTAACATAAAAAAAGATATATTATCGTAGTATTATAGTAAATGCTATATAAAAACAATAAAAACACTATAATTACTTAGATATATTAGATTTTTATGTTAAAATTTTATAAAAACATTGACAAATAAATATAAAAGTATAATATTAAGTATAAATAGTTTAGTTTATAATATACACAATAGAAAAAACTAAAGAATTTGCTTTTAATAATTATTCTTTAAAAAGGAGTAGAAGATTGAAGAAAAAGTAGGAACAAAGATAATGGGTGGTTACCTTTTTGCATCTAATCCAGGTGTAGTACAGACAAAATGATTTATGATGGCTATTGCATTGAATTGATAATAGACGGAGAAGTTTATGACGGAGTTGTCATACAGCAATATGATTGGGAACGAGGGAAAGACGTAATGGCTTTTACAGCAATGAGTGAGCAAGGTAAGGCCATATGGGGTTGTACAAAGCTGTAGCAAACAAGTGACTAGAGGAGGTTGACTACTAAGTGGAGGTCCTAAAGTCTATGTGTAAAAAGTGCTTGATACGAGATATGGATGAAGCGGTACATTTTGAAAATATGTTCAATTATATTAAAAACTTAGATGAAACAATTAAAGCATCCTCAGAGCTTTATGAACAAAGACTTGAGATATGTAAAGCCTGTGAACGATTAATCAATGGCATGTGTAATGCTTGTGGCTGTTTTGTTGAAATGAGGGCAGCTATTCATCATAGAAAATGTCCTTACGACATATGGTAGCAAAAAAAATAATAATACATAAATTAACTAAAAGGAGAGAAGGATATGGCAAAACTATATATTAATCCAAAAGTAATAAAAGGGCACATTCATAAAGAAATTCAAGGACATTTCGCAGAGCATTTAGGGCGATGTATCTATGAGGGGATTTATGTAGGAGATAGTGAAGAAATACCGCATACAAACGGTATGCGTAATGACGTCGTAGAGGCCTTGAAAGAAATACGAATTCCTGTCCTTAGGTGGCCTGGTGGGTGTTTTGCAGATGAATACCACTGGAAAGATGGTATTGGTCCCAAAGAAGATCGAAAGCGGATGATTAACACCCATTGGGGTGGTGTTATAGAAGACAATAGTTTTGGAACCCATGAATTTATGGAATTATGTGACCAGTTAGGTTGTAAAACATATATTAATGGAAATCTAGGAAGTGGAACTGTTCAAGAAATGTCTGAATGGGTAGAATACCTTACTTTTGATGGTGTATCCCCTATGGCAGAGTTACGTAAAGCTAACGGACGTGAAAAAGCATGGGAAGTGGATTATTTTGGTGTTGGGAATGAAAACTGGGGATGCGGTGGGAATATGACACCTGAACATTACGCCAATGAATACCGCAGGTATCAAACCTATATAAGGAATTACAACCCAGATAAGCCTCTTCAAAAAATTGCATGTGGTGCCAATGTAGACGATTTTAACTGGACAGAAAGTGTATTAAAGACAACCCATCGTGCACCTGCTTTTTTACACGGATTTATGGATGGCTTGTCCCTACACTATTATGTTCATCCAGGTGGATGGGAAAATAAAGGGAGTGCCACTGTATTTGATGAAAAAGTATGGTATACCACGATGTATAAAGCACTACATATGGAAACACTGATTAAAAAACATGGTGCGATTATGGATCAGTATGACCCAGATTGTAAAATAGGCATGATTGTAGATGAATGGGGAACTTGGCATGATGTAGAGCCAGGGACAAATCCAGGATTCTTATATCAACAAAATACCATGCGTGATGCCTTGGTAGCAGGGATTACCCTTAATATTTTCAATAAGAATTGCAAGCGTGTTACAATGGCAAATCTAGCACAAATGGTGAATGTATTACAAGCTGTTATTTTAACAGAAGGTAAAAAGATGATCCTAACACCAACTTATCATGTGTTTAATATGTACAAGTATCATCAAGATGCAAAGCTGTTAGAGAGCTCTATTGAGACAGAGTCTATTGGTCTTGAAGAAACTTGTCAAGTACCAAATTTAACAGAGTCTGTTTCTTTAGGGGAAGATGGGAAAGTCCATATTACGCTAACGAATTTATCGGTTGATCAAAACTATCCAATTCAAGGAGTCTTAGTAGATAGTCATATTAAGCAAGTAGAAGGGACTATTCTTATGAATAAAATGGATGCACATAATACATTCGACTCCCCTGAAGTAGTTAGTCCAGAAAAGTTTACAGGGGTAGAAATTACAGATAAAGGATTAGAATTTGAAATTCCAGCTTGTAGTATTATACATTTAGCAGTAGAAATAGCTTAGACATATAAGTAAAGGACTGTCTCTTTTTGGACAGTCCTTTACTTATATGTCATTAATGAGTTTTACTTTTCTTTTTAGGAGGAATGTGAGAAGATAAAGGAGAATTATAAAATATAAACACTAGCATAAGCAAAGGATTTGAAATATCGTATGAAAAAATTAGTTGTTGGAATACTTGCACACGTAGATGCTGGGAAGACGACATTATCAGAAAGTATGCTTTATTTAAGTGGTAAAATTAGAAAGTTAGGAAGGGTAGATAAGCAAGATGCTTATTTAGATACGGACGAGCTAGAAAGGGCTAGAGGGATTACTATTTTTTCTAAGCAAGCTGTGTTTGAAATGGGCAATACTCAGCTAACTTTGTTAGATACCCCAGGCCATGTGGATTTTTCAGCTGAAATGGAAAGAACCCTTCAAGTATTAGACTATGCCATTTTAGTAATTAGCGGAGCAGATGGCGTCCAAGGACATACTCAAACCTTATGGCGTCTACTTGCCATGCACCAAATACCTGTATTTATATTTGTTAATAAAATGGATCAGCAAGGGACAAATAAAACAAAACTAATGGAAGAATTAAAAAAGGACCTAGGTGATGGCTCTACTGATTTTGAACAAGAAAGCACCGAGGATTTTTATGAAGAATTAGCCATGTGCGATGAATTACTAATAGAGGCCTATTTAGAAAAAGGCCATATTAATACCATGCAGATTAGTAAGGCTATTAAGGGGCGAAAAGTGTTTCCGTGTTTTTTTGGGTCGGCCTTACGATTAGAAGGTGTTGAAACATTTATGCAGAGCCTTGTAAAATATACGAGTAGTTTTTTGTATCCAAAGGAATTTGGGGCAAAGATATTTAAGGTCACCAGGGACCAACAAGGGAATCGCCTTACTTATATGAAACTTACAGGGGGTAGCCTGAAGGTAAAAGACTCATTAACCAATGGTATTTGGCAAGAGAAAATAAATGAGATCCGTATTTATTCAGGGGAGAAGTATGAAGCTGTCAATCAGGTAGAGGCGGGGCAGATATGCGCCGTAACAGGACTTACTAAAACTCGGCCGGGAGAAGGGTTGGGAGTAGAGGAGAGCTCAGCCCCGCCCATATTAGAACCCGTATTATTTTATCAAATCTTACTCCCAGAAGGTTGTGATCCAAGGAGTATACTTCCAAAGCTGTATGAATTAGAGGAAGAAGAACCTGAATTACATATTGCTTGGAATGAAGAACTTCAGGAAATTCAGGCTCAGGTAATGGGAGAAGTGCAAATAGAAATATTACAAAGCCTGATAAAGGACCGGTTTGATATAGAGGTTATATTTGATTCAGGAGAGGTTGTTTATAAGGAAACCATTAGCAATAAAGTAGAAGGTGTGGGACACTTTGAACCACTACGGCACTATGCAGAGGTCCATTTATTACTAGAGCCTGGGAAATTAGGGAGTGGACTAGAGTTTGCATTAGGATGCAGTGAAGATATGTTGGAAAAAAGTTGGCAGCGACTTATATTATCTCATCTCAAAGAAAAAACTCATAAAGGCGTGCTTACAGGCTCACCGATTACAGATATGAAAATTACTTTATTAGCAGGAAGGGCTCATAAAACCCATACAGAAGGTGGGGACTTTAGAGAAGCTACTTACCGGGCGGTGCGCCAGGGTTTAAAACAAGCAAAATCTGTATTATTAGAGCCTTATTATGATTTTAGGCTAGAGCTACCTGAAAGGATGGTGGGCCGGGCGATGACAGATGTGGAGCAAATGCATGGCACATCTGAAATTTTAAAAATAGAGGGTGATCAGGTAGTTCTTGTAGGGAGTGCTCCGGTTGTTACTATGAGGAATTATCATCAAGAGGTAATAGCTTATAGCAAGGGTTATGGTAGATTGTTTTTTAATGTTAAAGGATATGCACCTTGTCATAATCCAGAGGAAATCATAGAGACTATTAAATATGATTCAGAAAGAGACATGGATAATCCAACAGGTTCTGTGTTTTGCAAGCAAGGTGTTGGTTTTTCAGTTAGCTGGGATCAGGTGAAAGATTATATGCATATTGAAAGCCAGTTTCAGCAAGAAGAAAAGGGTTTATCAAAAGAAGCCCCCAAAAATAAAGATATACCTATTAGCAAAAGGGGAATGAGTCTGGAAGAAATAGACCGGCTTATTAAGAGTACCTATTCTGCTAATCAAGGAAGGAAAACCAGGTGGAAAAAGCCCAAGATAGTCCGTACAAGTTATAATAGTCCTACCCCTTACGTGAGTGAAACAAAAGACAAGTATCTCCTTGTGGATGGTTATA